>NZ_JBNNVU010000020.1:0-74470 GCF_050280705.1 Pseudomonas sp. NPDC089530
CACGCGGAAACCATCACGCCGAAAAACATCGAGCGGGTGCGGGCGCTGGGCGGCGGTATCGCGATCCAGGACCGCATGGCGTTCCAGGGCGAATATTTCGTCGACCGTTACGGCGCCAAGGCCGCGGAGCAGACCCCGCCGATCCAGCGCATGCTGGCTGAGGGCGTACCGGTGGGCGCGGGCACCGATGCTACCCGGGTCTCCAGCTACAACCCCTGGACTTCCTTGTACTGGATGGTCAGCGGCAAGACCGTCGGTGGCCTGGCGCTCCATCCCCAGGGCCTGGGCCGCGACACCGCGCTGGAGTTGTACACCCACGGCAGTGCCTGGTTCTCCTCGGAGCAGGGCAAGAAGGGCCAGATCAAGGTCGGCCAGTTGGCGGACCTGGTGGCCCTGTCGGCGGACTATTTCAGTGTCGAGGAGGAGGCGATCAAGTGGATCGAGTCGCTGCTGACCGTGGTCGGTGGCAAGGTGGTGCATGCCGCCGGGGATTTTGAAAAACTCGCCCCGCCAACCCTGCCGGTGACGCCGGACTGGTCGCCGGTGCTCAAGGTGCCGGGTCACTGGCGGCCGGCCTCGCCGCTGCTCAATCAGGTGCACCAGTGCAGCGGTCCGTGTGGCGTGCATGCCCACGGTCACGAGCGGGCGCGGCTGTCCAATGTGCCGGTCAGTGATTTCCAGGGGTTCTGGGGGGCGTTTGGCTGTTCGTGTTTTGCCTTTTGATTCGGCGGCGTTTGCATCGCGGGCAATCGAGCGTCGACCGGCTGCTGCTACAGAAGCAACACCATTCCTGTAGGAGCGCAGCTTGCGCGCGATGAAGGATAACGCGGTTCAGCGAATTAACGCGGTTATCCAACTTGCCAGCAAGTTGCAATAAAAAAGGGGCGCTCTTATTGGGAGCGCCCCTGTTTATTTAGCGGGTCAATAGTACATCAACGACAAGTTGTACTTAGCAGAACCGATCGATCACCCGAACTTCCGAGTTGTTCTGCAGCGATTGCCATTCATGTTTCAGGGTATCGAGTACCCGTCCGATGAAGTCCCTGTCGGCGGCGGCCTTCTTGCCGACGTAGCCCTGGCCGCGACGGTACATTTTCAGGCGGGCCAGCAGGTCCCGGTTGTTCTGGTCGAATGCTGCTTCATGGGCGTGGGGCGACAGGCAGTCGATATGGACCTGGCCAGACTTGGCAATCCACAGGATGTGGCTGTCATGGCTGTCTTTCTGTTTCGCGAACAGATGAGCCAGTTGATCAATAGTCGGTTGATTGTTCAGATTCATTGGTAAGCCCCTTGACCATTTCGATCTATCTAGTTGAGTCGCTAATTGATATCGCTACATCGGTAAGTTGAACCCTGATACCGGAAACAGGGCGACAGAGGGTGTCTGTCGGATACAGATAAGGCCCAGAGCCTGATGCGTGTAGTCGTCTTGATTAACTGCTACGCAATAGCGTCACAACGAAGAGAAACGGCGTAAACCTGGATCAAGCTGCCGAAGTTTTCAGTTTCGGCCACAAGCATCTTGAGGAGTTTTCGCCAGCTTCCCGCCCTTGGTACTGGACGTTCATGCCAGGTCAGTTTCATCAATCTGCCTTGTGGGCAGTACACATCCGGGTTAACAGCTCGGCGGTCAGACGAGCTTGCTCATAACACCTTTGCCACGTCTCCCGATCGGGGAGACGCCTGCATCATGCAAGGGCAGATTCGCCTCGTCAACGGTTTTGTAGTGAAAATTTTCAAGCACTACATATTGTCCGACAAAACCTTTCGGCACATTGCCCAGACCCATGGCCAAAGCGCGCGATCGCGACCCAGGACAGGTAGAATCAACGCCTTGAAACAGGTTCTTGAGGTTGCAGTGGTGGATTTACAGCAGGGCTTCGTCCTGACCCGGCACTGGCGTGATACGCCGGCCGGCACGGAAGTCGAGTTCTGGTTGGCGACCGATGCCGGGCCGCGCCGGATCCGCTTGCCGGTGCAGACCTCCGTGGCCTTCATTCCCGTCGAGCAGCAGGACCACGCCCGGCGCCTGCTGGCCGACGATCCCGATGTCGAGCTGCGGCCGTTGGGGCTGTGCGACTTCCAGCACCGCCCGGTGCTCGGCCTGTATTGCCCGCAGCACAACCAGTTGATCCGCCTCGACAAGACCCTGCGCCGCGCTGGCGTCGAGGTGTTCGAGGCCGATGTGCGCCCGCCCGAGCGCTACCTGATGGAGCGCTTCATCACCGCGCCGGTGTGGTTCGGCGGCACCTCGGGGGAGGGCGGGCTACTGCTGGAGGCGCAGATGAAACCGGCGCCGGACTACCGGCCCAGCCTGAAGCTGGTCTCGCTGGATATCGAGACCAGCGAGACCGGCGAGCTGTACTCCATCGCCCTGGAAGGGTGCGGCCAGCGCCAGGTGTACATGCTCGGCCGCGCGCGGAAGGACGACAGCGCGGTGGATTTCGACCTGGAGTTCTGCGCCAGCCGCGAGCAGTTGCTCGAACGGCTCAATCAGTGGCTGGCGCGCCACGACCCGGATGCGATCATCGGCTGGAACCTGGTGCAGTTCGACCTGCGGGTGCTGCACGAACACGCGCGCCGCCTGGCGGTGCCGCTGCGCCTGGGGCGCGGCGGCGAAGAGATGCAGTGGCGCGAACACGGCAGCCGTACCCACTACTTCGCCGCGGCCGCCGGGCGCCTGATTATCGATGGCATCGAGGCCCTGCGTTCGGCGACCTGGAGCTTCCCCTCGTTCAGCCTGGAAAACGTCGCCCAGACCCTGCTCGGCGAAGGCAAGTCGATCGACAACCCCTACCAGCGCATGGACGAGATCAACCGTATGTTCGCCGAGGACAAGCCGGCCCTGGCGCGCTACAACCTCAAGGACTGCGAGCTGGTGACGCGGATTTTCGCCAAGACCGAGATGCTCACGTTCCTCCTCGAGCGGGCCTCGGTCACCGGCCTGCCGGCCGACCGCAGCGGCGGTTCGGTGGCGGCCTTCACCCACCTGTACATGCCGCTGATGCACCGCCAGGGCTTCGTCGCGCCGAACCTCGGCGAGCGTCCGCCCGAGGCCAGCCCCGGCGGTTTTGTCATGGACTCGCGGCCCGGCCTCTACGAGTCGGTGCTGGTGCTGGACTACAAGAGCCTGTACCCCTCGATCATCCGCAGCTTCCTGATCGACCCGGTGGGGCTGGTGGAAGGCTTGCGCCACCCCGCGGACGACGAATCGGTGCCGGGCTTTCGCGGCGCGCGGTTTTCCCGCAGCCGGCATTGCCTGCCGTCGATCGTGGCCCGGGTCGCCGAAGGCCGCGAGGTGGCGAAGCGCGAACACAACGCGCCGCTGTCCCAGGCGCTGAAAATCATCATGAA
The DNA here is from genome assembly GCF_050280705.1 of Pseudomonas sp. NPDC089530. Lineage (NCBI taxonomy): Bacteria > Pseudomonadati > Pseudomonadota > Gammaproteobacteria > Pseudomonadales > Pseudomonadaceae > Pseudomonas > Pseudomonas sp. NPDC089530. The sequence goes on from NZ_JBNNVU010000020.1 coordinate 3,355, forward strand.
TGCCTTCTACGGCGTGCTCGGCTCCAGTGGCTGTCGCTTCTTCGACCCACGCCTGGCCTCATCGATCACCCTGCGCGGCCACGAAATCATGCGCCGCACCCGGCAGCTCATCGAGGCCCAGGGGCATCGGGTGATCTACGGCGACACCGACTCCACCTTCGTCTGGCTCGGCAGCGCCCACGCCGAGGCGGATGCCACGCGCATCGGCCGCGCCCTGGTGCAGCACGTCAACCAGTGGTGGCGCGAGCATCTGCGCGATGAGTACGGGCTGGACAGCGCCCTGGAACTGCAGTTCGAAACCCACTTCAGCCGCTTCCTGATGCCGACCATCCGCGGTGCGGAGGAGGGCAGCAAGAAGCGCTACGCCGGCCTGGTGACCCGCGCCGACGGTAGCCAGGAGATGGTCTACAAAGGCCTGGAGGCGGTGCGTACCGACTGGTCGCCGCTGGCCCAGCAGTTCCAGCAGGAGCTGTACCGGCGGATCTTCCACCGCCAGCCGTACCAGGACTATGTGCGCGACTACGTACGGCGCACCCTGGCCGGCGAGCTGGATGAGCAACTGGTGTACCGCAAGCGCCTGCGCCGGCAACTGGACGACTACGAACGCAACGTGCCGCCCCATGTGCGGGCCGCGCGCCTGGCCGACGAATACAACCAACGCCAGGGCCGGCCGCTGCGCTATCAGAACGGTGGCTGGATCAGCTACGTGATCACCCTGGCCGGTCCCGAGCCCCTGGAAAACCGTACCGCGGCCATCGATTACGATCACTACGTGACCCGGCAATTGCAGCCGGTGGCGGATGCGATCCTGCCGTTCGTGCAGGACGATTTCAGCACCCTGGTCGGCGGGCAATTGGGTTTGTTCTAGGGGGTCAGTCGTCCACCGAGGTGCAGATGCCGCTGTCGCCTTGCTTGCCGGTGTAGGTCACGACCACCGAGTCGTCGTCCTCCACGCTGATGGACACCGTGACGCCCGCGCCCTTGGCCTCGAAATAACGCTCGTTGACCGTCTTGGTCTGGGCTTGCTTGCCGTTGATGAACACCGGTCCCCCTTGCTCCGCGCTGACCGGGACCTCCCCCGGACAGTCGACGTTGAACAGCGGGATGCCTTCGGCGTGGGCGGCACTGGTGAGGAGCGACAGGGCGCAGCTCAGGAGGATTTTTTTCATTGTGGACTCCTTCGGAAAACCGGCGGAAGCGCAGGCGGGGCAGCCTGTGCGGTTTGCGCTGAAGCTTAGCGTATGGCGCGCCCGGGCAAGGTGACGGGCTGGGATCCAAATGCACTGCGCCGTTGCTTGGATACATTGTCGGACAATAAAAAACGTGGACGTCGCGGCGGACTCTGTGTCAGTTTTTCCACGCCTTGAATAGGGCGAGTGATAGGACGATCTCGCTAAAAGGTCGCCGTGGTCTATCGGAAATTTTCAGCGTTGAACAAGGACGTAAGTGATGTCAAAAGCTAAAGAAAATGCCGGTTTTTCGGCAGCTCCAGGCAGCGATGCCTTTCAACTGGTCACTGCCTTCAGCCATGCCTATGACCGTGGCGGTGTGGAGCTGGTGAATGGCAAGCCGTCGTACACCTCCGAGCAGGCTGCCGAGCAGATCCTGCGCAAGGGCCTGTCCTGGCATGACCAGAACGGTGACGGCAAAGTCGAACTCAGCTACAGCTTCCTCACCAGCAAACCAGCCAACTACAACCCCAAGCTGGGCACTTTCAGCGAGTTCAGCGCGCTGCAGAAAGCCCAGGCGTTCCTGGCCCTGCAATCCTGGTCGGACGTGGCCAACGTGACCTTCAATGAGGCCGCGAGCGGCGGCGACGGCCACCTGAGCTTCGGCAACTACAACGTCAGCACCGGCGGCGCGGCCTTCGCCTACCTGCCTTCGGGCAGCAGCTACGACGGCCAGTCCTGGTACCTGATCAACGATCAGTACCGGGTCAACGAAACCCCGGGCAACGGCAACTACGGCCGCCAGACCCTGACCCACGAGATCGGCCACAGCCTGGGCCTGTCCCATCCCGGCACCTACAACGCCGGCAACGGCAACCCGACCTACAACGATGCCTCCTACGCCCAGGACACCCGCGGCTACAGCCTGATGAGCTACTGGAGCGAGAGCAATACCGGGCAGAACTTCAGCAAGGACGGCAGCGGTGCCTACTCTTCGGCGCCGTTGATGGACGACATCGTCGCGGTGCAGAAACTCTACGGCGCCAATCACGAGACCCGCGCCGATAACACCGTGTACGGTTTCAACTCCAACACCGGTCGCGACTTCTACAGCGCCGATTCGGCGGCGTCCAAGCTGGTGTTCTCGGTGTGGGACGGCGGCGGCTACGACACCCTGGACTTCTCCGGCTTCACCCAGAACCAGAAGATCAACCTCAATGAGGGCTCGTTCTCCGACGTCGGCGGCCTGGTGGGCAACGTCTCGGTCGCCCATGGCGTGACCCTGGAAAGCGCCATCGGCGGCTCGGGCAACGACCTGCTGATCGGCAACGCGGTGGCCAACCTGCTCGAAGGCGGTGCCGGCAACGACATCCTCTACGGCGGCGGTGGCGGCGACAGCCTGTGGGGCGGGGCAGGGGCGGACACCTTCGTGTTCGGCGCGGCCTCCGATTCGACCTTCGACGCGCCCGACTGGATCATGGATTTCACCAGTGGCCAGGACAAGATCGACTTGAGCGGCCTGGCGCCGTTCACCTCGGGCCAGGCGACCCTGAACTTCGTCAGCGGTTTCACCGGCCACGCCGGCGACGCGATCCTGACCTACTACGCCGAAACCAACCAGACCAGCCTGATGCTCGACCTTACCGGCCAGGGCAACGTGGACTTCGCCGTGGGCACTGTAGGCCAGGCGCTGACCACCGATATCGTGGCCTGATCGACAGCCATGGAAGCGGCGCGCAATGCGCCGCTTTTTCGCTAAGGCCTGGCGCCCGCCGGGTCTCTCCTGCAGCACCCGCCTGTGGTTGTTTTCCCCGACAGCCGAGGGACAGGCTCCGGCGTTTTTTCTGCCTTGGTCTAGTCTCCAGACTCAGATAATTCTTAGCAGCGACAAGGAGGTCGCCCATGCGCCAAGCCGCGTGCTCGTCTTTTATCCTGGGCTGGACCCTGCCCCTGGCCTTCTGCGCGGTAGCGGCGCAACCACCGCTCGATCCGCAGGAAACCCTGAACCGGATCAACCGCAACTACAACACCCTCAAGGATGCCTGCCGCGAGCCCGATACCGGTGCCGCGCGCGGGCATTACTACTGCAGTGGCGTGACCCTGCGCATGGTCAACGACGGGCCGTTCAACCCCTGGGACTACAGCCCCTACGCGATCAAGATCGGTGCGACGTCCTACTCCTGGATCCGCAAGGACCTGAGCACGCGGATTCTCATCCACCCGGCCGGTTTCATCCTGCGCACGCCCACCGACGCGGCGGCCTTGCAGCTGCCGGTCAAGGAGCAGGGCTGGACCTGCATCTACGCCTTCGACGGCGGCACAGGGCCGGAGCGCAAGTGGTACGGCTGCGGTTTCTTCGACAGCCGCGAACCGCCGCGCTCGGCCCAGACGGTGATGACCAACCGCAACGCGGCGCTGGCCTATGGCACCTGCGCGGAAGCCGGGGTGACCACCGCCGAGCAGTGGACGCAGAAATACACCGGGCTGATGAAAGGGCCGATCCAGTACAGCCAGTGTTCCTGGAACGCGGAAAAACCCAGCGACTGGAACGCCATGATCCGGGTCCACGAATCAAGGGTGAACACCACCAACAAGGACCCCTTCGCCTACAGTGCCCAAGTCAACGAGTTCATGTTGAAGAATGCCTCGGCGACCAACGACGGCAGCGAAAACATGAAGCACATCGATGCCTTCATCTACAACGTCAACAGCACGCACAACTTCGCCACCCGCGGCGACCAGGCACCGCCGAAACCGGAAGACGGCCTGAACAGCGCGCGCAACTTCCAGAAGAAGCTCCAGGCCCAGGGCTACAGCGTGCCGATCCTGCGGCTGGACTTCACCAAGCCGCCGCAGCAGCGCTTCAGCTATGTCGCCGCCGACCAGGCGATCGACCTGCCGGTGGCGGGCGGCGCCCAGCCGGCGCCGGATAAACCGACGCAGCGGTACATCGCCTCGGCCACCTGGGTGGAGCGCCACGACCCCGGCACCGGGAAAAACGAATGGACCCTCAATGTCACGCCCACCGCCCAGGGCAAGGCGAGCCAGGCCAGCGACCAGGAGGCGTTGTACAAGGAACTGTTCGAGCTGCGCGGCGCCGACAGCCAATGGCGCGACCACGAAAAATCCCCGGGCAGCATGCGCCAGCAACTGAGCTGCCTGGTGCAGAACTACCCGGCCAAGACCGAGTGGAACCTGGAGCCGTTCCGCCCGACCGTGTCACCCCAGGAAGCGGCCAAGGCCGGTTGCAATCCCGTGCCGGTCAAGGCACCGCAGTACATCGCGTCCGCCGACTGGGTCAAGCGTTACGACCCCGGCACCCGCCAGGACGAATGGACCTTGAGCGTGGTGCCGACCGCGGCCGGGCGTGCCTTGCCCAACGAGCAGGTGGGCGCCTTGTACGACCAGTTGTTCGCCCTCAAGGGCGCCGACGGCAACTGGCGCGACAACGAGAAGTCCGCCGGCAGCATGCGCCAGCAATTGAGCTGCGTCCTGGTCAACTACCGCAGCAAGACGCCGTGGAATCTCGAGCCGTTCCGGCCCGCGCTGTCGGACAGCGAGACCCGTGCCGCGGGCTGTAACCCGGTTCCGCGTTGAGCGCGCCGGGCGCAAGGAACACCGGGCCGTCTGCGGATGGATCGCACCAGGCCAGGTGTGTGTTGGCTAATCAGGGAGATGCAAGCCATGAAAAGACGTTTGAACGGGATCGCTCCATTGCTCATGTTGCCGTTGCTCTGGCAAGCGACGGCGGCCCAGGCCGAGTCGTGCGAGGAGACGCTGAAGCAGGTTGAAACCCTGTACAACAATACCGTCGCCAGCTGCGGCAAGGATCCGGCGTCGGACTGTTCGGGACTGCTGATCCGGGGCACCCACCGGGCCGACCCGGCCAAGGGGCAGCAATGGGATGTGTGGAACCCGAGCCCGAGAGCCAGGGAGCTGGGGACCTTCGCCGCGTCCTGGATGCGGGCCGATGGCATCAGCTATGAAGACCCCGGCATGAGCACGCAGAACGGCTACATCATCAAGCCGATCGACCTGGTGCGCGAACCCGAGACGCCGGTGCACGTCTACTGCGCGTTCCCCAACGATGCCTGGACCGATTTCCGCGACGACCGCGGCTGTGGCAACAACAAGAACACCAGCCAGACCGAGGCGGTCTGCCAGGCCATGGCCCCGCCTATCACCAACGTCAATGCCTGGGTCGCGCACTTCACCAAGTTCAACAACAACCGCCAGCAGGACCAGTTGCAATGCGGCTTCAACATGCGCAACCCCATGAGCAGCCAGGATCGGGTCACTGCGTTTCAAAACTTCATGGGGTCCCGGCGCGTAATCAACAGCCGGGAATTCCAGACCCAGACCGAGCTGCGCCTGGGCAACCCGAAAGACGACGAACTGCCGATCCTGGCCTTTTTCTACAGCGATCAGCGGGGGCTGAACGATGCCCTGGCCAATCAGCGGGACTACAAGAACAAGACCGGCAAGGAGCGCAATATCGTCAAGATCGACTTCCCCAGGACCCCGACCGGCAAGGCCAGCTTTTCTTGCATCCAAACCGCGTCGGCGCCTGCGCCGCAGTTCTGCGACAAGTACATCGAGTCCAGCACCTGGGTGCAGCGCGACGATCCGAAGCTCGGGCCCAAGACCTGGTCGCTGCAGGTGGTGCCTACCGCCTGCGGCCGGGCGATCAAGGACGACCAGACCGACCGGATGTTCGCCGAGCTGTACAACAAGCACAAAAACGATGAGCAATGGCGGCAGTACAGCGTCAACGGTGGGTCGCTGCGCCGGCAAATGGTTTGCCATCTGGCGGCCACCTTCGACGGCAAGCCGGTTCGGGACAAGCCCGAGTGGAACCTTGAGCCGGCGCGGCCCTACGTCGATCAGGCCACAGCCGTAGCCCAGCACTGCAATCCTTACTGACCGGGGTCGAACCGGCGCGTTTCTGTAGGAGCGCAGCTTGCGCGCGAAGAACGATGACGCGGAGTGCCAGACACTCCGCGGCGCGCCTTTCGCGGGCAAGCCTCGCTCCTACGGACAGCGTGAGCTTCTGCTTCTGTAGGAGCGCAGCTTGCGCGCGAAGAACGATGACGCGGTGTGCCAGACATTCCGCGGCGCGCCTTTCGCGGGCAAGCCTCGCTCCTACAGGTTTGTGGTTATCTGGCGGCCGTTCAGTGCCTGTCGATATCCACGTGGCGGGTTTCCCGCAGGCACAGCAGGCCGACGATCAGGCTGACGCCGGTGATCGCCACCGGGTACCACAGGCCATAGAAGATATCGCCGGTGTACACCACCAGGGCGAAGGACACGGTGGGCAGGAAGCCGCCGAACCAGCCGTTGCCGATGTGGTAGGGCAGGGACATCGAGGTGTAGCGGATGCGGGTCGGGAACAGCTCGACCATCAGCGCCGCCAGCGGGCCGTAGCACATGGCGGCGATCAGGATCAGGGCGACGATCAGCACCACTACCATGGTCTTGTCGACGTTCTGGGTGTCGGCGGCCTGCGGGTAGCCGGCCAGGGTCACGGCGCCGCGCAGGGCGGCCTCGTCGAAGCCGCTGATCTTCACCTCGCCGATGCTCACTTCCACCGGGCTGCCGGCCGGCGCGGCGACGCTGGCGTAGGGCAGGCCCTGCTTGACCAGGAAGGTCTTGACCTTGTCGCAGGGGCTGTCGAAACGCGCCTTGCCCACCGGGTCGAACTGGAAGGTACAGGTGGCGGGGTCGGCCAGCACGCTGATCGGTGCCTGGCGACTGGCCTGGTCGATGGCCGGGTTGGCATAGTGGGCCAGGGCCTTGAAGATCGGGAAGTACAGCGCGGTGGCCAGCAGCAGGCCGAGCATCAGCACCGGCTTGCGGCCGATCCGGTCCGACAGCCAGCCGAAGAAGATGAAGAACGGCGCGCCGATCACCACGCTGACGATCAGCAGGCTGTTGGCCAGGGCCGGGTCCATCTTGAGGAACTGGGTGAGGAAGAACAGCACGTAGAACTGCGCGGCGTAGAAGGTCACCGCCTGCCCGGCATTGATGCTGAACAGGGCGATCAGTACCACCTTGAGGTTTTCCCACTTGCCGAAGGACTCGCGGATCGGCGCCTTGCTGGCGCGGCCTTCTTCTTTCATTTTCAGGAAGGCCGGCGACTCGTGCAGGCTCAGGCGGATCCAGGTGGAAATGCCCAGCAGCACGATCGACAGCAGGAACGGCAGGCGCCAGCCCCAGACTTCGAACTGCTCGCCGGTGAAGTGGCGGCAGCCCAGTACCACCAGCAGCGACAGCAACAGGCCCAGGGTCGCGGTGGACTGGATCCAGCTGGTATGGAAACCGCGCTTGCCCTGGGGCGCGTGCTCAGCGACATAGGTCGCGGCGCCGCCGTATTCGCCGCCCAGGGCCAAGCCCTGGAGCATGCGCAGGGCCACCAGGATGATCGGCGCGGCGATGCCGATGCTGGCGTAGTTCGGCAGCAGGCCCACGGCGAAGGTCGCCAGGCCCATGAGCACGATGGTGGCGAGGAAGGTGTACTTGCGTCCGATCATGTCCCCCAGGCGGCCGAACACCAGGGCGCCGAACGGCCGCACCACGAAGCCGGCGGCGAAGGCCATCAGGGCGAAGATGAAGGCGGTGGTGTCGTTGACCCCGGCGAAGAACTGCTTGCTGATGACCGCCGCGAGCGCGCCGTAGAGGAAGAAGTCGTACCACTCGAACACCGTCCCCAGGGACGAGGCGAAGATGACTTTCTGGCTTTCCTTGGCGGTGGGGGCAGCCAGCGCGGCTTCCATGGATTGAGCATGTTCCGACATATCGATATCCCTCACAGTGATTGTTTTTGTTGTTCCACTGTCGGCGCCATCGTGGCGTCGCTATCTGCACTTGTCGCTATTCGGCCTCTGTAGGAGCGAAGCTTGCTCGCGATAGGCCCTTGAGCCTTGCACCGGCCTGCAGGCCGCTATCGCGGGCAAGCCTCGCTCCTACACAGATCAGGCGGGGGTGATGGTTTGTTTTTCGGGGGCAGCGCTCCTGGTCGTGGCGGCAAGAATCAGCTCGGCCGCCTTCTCGGCGATCATCAGGGTCGGCGAGCAGGTATTGCCGGAGGTGATGTACGGCATGATCGAGGCATCGGCGATGCGCAGGCCGGGGATGCCATGCACCCGCAGTTCGGCGTCGACCACCGCGTCCCGGCCGTGGCCCATGCGGCAGGTGCCCACCGGGTGGAAGATGGTGGTGCCGATGCGGGCCGCGGCTTCGTGCAATTGCTCCTCGCTCTGCAACGCGGGCCCCGGCAGGTACTCGCTGGGCTTGAAGGCGTGCAAGGCCGGCGCGGCGACTATGCGCCGGGTCAGGCGGATGGCGTCGGCGGCGACCCGCAGGTCCTCCGGATGGCTCAGGTAGTTGGGCTGGATCAGCGGCGCCGCCTGCGGATCGGCGGAACGGATTTCCACCCGGCCGCGGCTGTGCGGGCGCAGGTCGCAGACCGACGCGGTAAAGGCCGGGAAGCTGTGCAGCGGCTCGCCGAAGCGCTCCAGGGACAGCGGCTGCACGTGGTACTCAAGGTTGGCCGAGGTCTGCTCCGGCCCCGAGCGGGCGAAGGCCCCCAGTTGGCTCGGGGCCATGGACAGCGGGCCGCTGCGGTCGTACAGGTAGCGCAGGCCCATGCCCAGCGTGCCCCACAGGCTGCCGGCGATCTGGTTCAGGGTACGGGCGTTTTCCAGCTTGTAGATCAGCCGCAGTTGCAGGTGGTCTTGCAGGTTACCGCCGACCCCAGGCAGTTCGTGGGCGACGCCTATCCCCAGGCGCTGCAGCAGGCTGGCGGGACCGATGCCCGAACGTTGCAGGATGCTTGGCGAGCCGATGGCGCCGGCGCTGAGGACGATTTCGCGACGGGCCGTGAAGGTCTGCGGCTGGCCCTGATAATGAGCGCTGACCGCGCTGGCGCGGCCGTTTTCCAGGAGCACGCGATCCACTTCGACCCCGGTCAGCACGGTCAGGTTAGGGCGCTGGCGGATCGGCTTGAGGAAGGCCTTGGCGGCGTTCCAGCGCACCCCGGCTTTCTGGTTGACCTGGAAATAGCCGCAGCCTTCGTTGTCGCCGCCGTTGAAGTCGTCGCGGTGGGCGATGCCGCTCTGGGCGGCGGCGTCGCGGAAGGCATCGAGGATCGGCCACGACAGGCGCTGGCGCTCGACCCGCCACTCGCCGGCGGCGCCGTGGATCTGTGAGTCACCGGCAAAGTGGTTTTCGCTCTTCTTGAACAGCGGCAGCACGTCCTGCCAGTCCCAGCCGGGGTTGCCGTCGGCGGCCCAGCGCTGATAGTCGCCGGCCTGGCCGCGCATGTAGATCATGCCGTTGATCGACGAGCAGCCGCCCAGCACCTTGCCCCGCGGGTAGCTCAGGCTGCGGCCCTGCAGGCCGGGTTCGGCCTCGGTCTTGAAGCACCAGTCGGTGCGCGGGTTGCCGATGCAGAACAGGTAGCCGACGGGAATATGGATCCAGGGGTAGTTGTCGCGGCCACCGGCCTCCAGCAGCAGGACGCGGTGGGCCGGGTTGGCGGACAGTCGATTGGCCAGCAGACAACCGGCGGGGCCGGCGCCGACCACGATGTAGTCGTACGGATCGAAGGCAGGGCGCATCCATGACCTCTTCTTTATCGTTCTTGTTGGCCTCATCCTAGTTGTTAGCTTTCGTTAAAAGAATGTTAGTTTTTGCTCAGCCGCTGTGCGTTTTTAAACAGCGGCCTGCCCTCCGCCTGCCAAGGACGCCTCATGTTCGACTGGAACGACCTGCGGTTCTTTCTCGAGTTGCAACGTAGCGGCCGCCTGCTGACCGCGGCCCAGCGGCTGAAGACCACCCACGCCACGGTGGCCCGGCATATCGAGGCGATCGAGAAGAGCCTCGGCACCGCGCTGTTCGTCCAGCACGCCCAGGGTTACGAGCTGACGCCGGCCGGGGAGGCCCTGCTCAAGCATGCCGAGGCCATGGAGAACGTGGCGCTGCTGGCCCAGGAGGAAATCACCCAGTCCACGGCGCCCCTGGGCAAGATCCGCGTCGGCGTGACCGAGGGCCTGGGCATCATGTTCCTCGCCAGTCGCCTGCGCGGCCTGTTCGAGCGTTACCCGGGGCTGGAGGTGGAGCTGGTGGCGGTGCCGCGCTTTGTCAGCATCCTCAACCGCGAAGCGGAGATCAGCATCCACCTGGAGCGGCCCAACGCCGACATGCTGGTGACCCGCAAGCTCACCGACTACCGCCTGGCGCTGTACGCCAGCCAGGATTACCTGGACCGCGCGCCGCCGCTGCGCAGCCGCGAGGACCTGGGGCGGCATGCCTGGATCGACTACGTCGACGACCTGCTGTTCAGCCAGGAACTGAAGTTCCTCAGCAGCTTCTGCCGCAACCCCCGGGTGGTGTTCCACAGCACCAGCGTGATCGCCCAGCAACAGGCCGCGCGCGCCGGGCTGGGGGTCGCCGTGCTGCCGTGCTACATGGCGGCGGGCGACCCGCAACTGGTGCCGTTGCTGCCCGGCGAGAGCATCCAGCGCGCCTACTGGATCAGCACCCGGCGCGACCTGCACAAGTCGGTGCGCCTGCGGGTGGTGTGGGATTACCTGGTGGAACTGTGCGCGGCGGAGCAGGGCTTGCTGCTGTCCTGATCGCCGCAAACCCAGGGCGCCTTCCTGTAGGAGCGAGGCTTGCCCGCGATAGGGCCAGCCCACCCACCACAAGGCCCGGCAGGTGATTCATGTAGCCGCTGCCGAGCGAAGCGAGGCTGCGTACGTCTGCGCAGCAGACGCAAGGGCGATATCCCCCATTTGCCTGATACACCGGGTTGCCTGGTTTGGCGGTCGCTGTGCGCCCGTACGCAGCCTCGCAGGCTCGGCAGCGGCTACCTGGGAGCGGGGCTCAGGCCTTTTTCGCGGCGCCCTTGAGCTGCACCACCTGCCGCACCTGCCCGGAACAGGCCTTGGCCTGGTCGACCATGGCCTCGAACGGGGCGCTGAGGATTTCCTCGTGGCTCAGCCAGCGTTTTTTCTGGCTCAGGCGGTAGTGGTAGCGGTACTCGCCCTTGACCCGTTCGCTGTCCAGGTCCAGGTCGAACCAGGGCGAGCGCACGGTGCAGGCCTTGACGTCCTGCTCCAGGTGGGCGCCGGAGAGGGTGATGGTGTAGCGCAGGCTGTAGGTGTCGCCGATGTACAGGTCGGCCAGTTGGCCGTTGCGGCGGTAGTTGACCAGGAAGTCCCAGTCGCCCTCCAGGGCCTGGGCCTTGTACAGGTAGCTGCCGTTGAGGTTTTCCAGGGGCTTGAGGTCGGTCAGGGCGGCCTTGATCCGATAGTTCTTGGGCACCACGAAGGTGGTCGGTTCGCGGGTGATCCGGCAGTCGCTGATTTCCCGGGCGAAACGCTCGCACAGGCTCTGGTCGTTGCTGGCGATGCCGCTCTGGTTGTCGGACACCATCAACCGCATCAGCTCCATGTGGCTGAACTCGATACGCGCGTTGACCCGGGCCTGGCCACTGCTGTCGAAGTGTTCCTGCTTGTCCAGGACGATGCTGGTGGCCGGCGCTTCCAGGGGAATGTAGTCCTGGCGCACCTGGCCCTTGGCATCGCTGACGAAGGCCCAGCGCTCCTGGATATCGGGCATGCTGCGGCCCGGGTCGAACGCCGGGTTGGTCGGGTCCAGCCACCACACCTGGCCGTCGACCTCGGCCCGTACTATGGCGTGGTTCGGCGCGTTGGTGCCGGGGATCAGCAGCGGCGTGACCACGTTTTCCCGGCTGACCCAGGCGGTCTCGGCCTTGATCCCGCTGGCCTTGAGCATGGCCGCCAGGAGCACCGCCAGGTCCTTGCAGTCGCCGTAGCCGCGCTGTTCGATCTGTGCCAGCTCGAAGGGCACGTAGCCCCGTTCGCTGGCGCGCCAGTCGCCCAGGTAGCGGTAGTTGTCGTTGATGTGCTGCATCAGCCCAGCCACTTGCCGGGCCTGGGGCAGATCGCGCAGGCCGGCCACGGCCTTGGCGCTGGCCGGCGGCAGGGGCGCGGCGAGGATCTGCTGGTAGCGCTGGGCCAAGGGGCCGAAGTAGTCCTGCACCTCGGTGCTGCTGCCCAGCTCGACCCGGGGCACGCGCTGGATGAAACCGATCGAGGGTTCGTTGATGTAGTTGAGGTAGACCGGGGCCTTTTGCTCGATGGTCAGCTTTTTGCGGTCGCTGGAGGCGCTGAAGCTGAAACCCTCCATCTGCTCGCTGCGCCAGATGATCGGGCGGGTGGCGCGGTAGGTGACCTTGAAGCTGTCCTGGCGTACGGGCCGGGGGCCGAACTGCAGCACCGAGTGGAACTGCCCCAGCAGCGGCTTGGCCGCGTAATGCTGCTGCACGCTGTAACGGATCTGGGTACCGACCCGCAGGTTGGGGAAGGCCAGAGAGGTCTGTTTTTCCCGCAGGAAACCCTGTTCCGGATTGGGGGCGGTACGGGTATCGATCTGCCCCGGCGCCAGGGCGACGGGCTGGCCCCCAGGCTGGGTGGATTCGGCCTTGAGCAGTTCGAAACCATCGTTTTCGGCGTAGCTGAAGTCGATGCGCGAGAGCATTTCCCGGCCGGCCGGGGTGAGGATGGTGTAGTGCTGGGTGGTGGTGCAGTCGGTGCTGTGGTCGGCATTGAACTGGCATTCGATTGCCGAATCGCCGGCCAGGGCGGCTTCCGCCTGGGGTTGATAGGCAGCGCTGGCTTGCCAGGAGAGCAGTCCGAGACCGGCGCAGATCAGGGGACGGTAAAGCGAGAAACGGTACATGGGCGCCTCGGGTGAATCATGGAAATCAGCCACATCGCACAGGGCGAATCGCGCATCGGGTGCGGGTGGCGAGCGGGGAGGCGCCAAATGATAATTTATCTCAATACCGAATTACAGCATTGTCTGACAATGCGGGTGGCTGAAAGGCTTGAAATAGAGCGGTTTCTTCAAGGAACAGCGAGACTTTTCGAAGCCTTGGGCAGGGCCGCGGTGAGCCAGGAAGGTTCCTCTGGGAGGAGGCTGTGCTCCCCGCAGGATATGGCCAGAAGCCATATCCGTGGCCTGAAAAATCCTCAGCGGCGACCCGTGTCCCGGCTGCCGGGCTGGAGGCCGGATTTTTCGAAATATTTTGTTACTAGATCGCCGGGCGCTCAGCCGTCCAGCAGGTCGGTGCCGTAGGAATTGTCGATGACGCAGCGCCAGTCGCCTGCGGATTCCTGGCGAAAGACATAGGTGGCCCGCCGTTCCAGGGTGCTGGCGACCCCGTCTCGGTCCCGGGTATCGAGCAGGGTGTGCATGATCACCAGCGCGGTCCCGGCGCCCTCGATGACCTGCATGGCGCCTTGCCTGACCACCATGCTGTGGTTGAAGTGCTCGGCGATGGCCACGAAGGCGCGGCGGATCTGGGCCTTGCCCCGGGCCTCGAGGCCGGGCTTGACCACCAGGGTGGCGTCCTCGGCGTAGAAGTCCATCAGGACGTCGAAGTCTTCGGCGGAGATGGCGCGGTCGGCGGCTTCGATCAGGGCTTGCAGGGGATGGGCTGGCATGGTCGCTCCTTGCGGGTTCAGGGCTGCAGGTCGAACGCGGTGCTGCCCAGGCGTTCGCCGTTGACCAGGATATGCAGCGCATGGCGTCCGGGGTAGTGCCGGCGCGTGGTCAGTTCGCGGATGTGCTGGGCGCGGCCGAGTTGTTCCCGGGCCCCGGCGGGCAGGGTCAGGGCCTTGAGCTTGAACACCTTGGCGGATGTGGTGCCCGAGGCCTTGACGTAGTCGATGGCGTAATCCACCACCAGGTGCTGGCTGGAGTCGGCGGTGGACTCCAGGGCAAAGGACAGGTTGATCCGTTGCCCCAGGCGAATCACCGCCGGCTCCACCCGCAGCTCCTGCAGCCTGACCTGTGGCCGTTGCCCGGCGCCGACGATCGCCAGGGCCCGGCGATTGCCCTGCTTGATCAGGCTGCGCAGGGCGTGACGGGCGATCCAGGCGGTGCGGGGATGCTCCAGGGACCAGCTTTCGATCAGCTCCAGCACCCAGTCGGGATGGTCCTTGGTGATGTCGTTGAGGTGGTTGGCCACCGACTTGCGTACGTACGGGCTGGGGTCGGCCTTGAGCTGTTCGAGGATCGGCGCCGCGAGCGCCGGGTCGGCCTGGAGCCGCTCCAGGCGGAACGACCAGGGCAGGCGCGGGCGGCTGCCTTCGCTGGCCAGGCGACGCACATGTTCGTTGGCGTCCCGGGCCCAGTCCCGCAGCACCGCCAGGGTGCGCTGCGGGTCGCTGGCGAGGAACGGGCGGATGGCGAACTCCGAGGAGCCGAACGTGGTGAAATGCTTGAGCGCCACCATCGAACGCTCGAAGTCATGACGGCCGTAGCTGGCCACGTAGTGCGGCAGGAACATGCAGACGAAGCGGCTGTTCAGACGCGGGGCGAGGGCGTACAGCCGCGCGAGATTGGCCTCGTAGCCTACCGGTAGCACCGCGTGCAGGCTCTCGCTGACCCGCGCCAGGCGCTGCATCACCGACAGCCCGGCCAGATCCCGGGTTGCGAGCTGGAGAAAGCCCCGGCGATCGAACGCCGGATCCACCGCGAGCATTGCCTCGGCGATGTGTTCCAGGCGTTCGCGGTTGAAGATTTCCTTGAGGGCAGGGGCGCTGGGGGGAGTCATCGACGTATCCATTCGGGACAGGGACGCCGGGCACTGTAGCGCAGTGGGCTGACAGATTGTGTCAGTAGCGCCGCGTTTTCCGTAGGCGCGAGGCTTGCCCGCGATGGCGCCGTATCTGACCCACCGCGGCGCCTGCATCGCCAGCAAGCTTGGCTCCTACAGGTTGGGCGCCAGGCACAAAAAGGCTGCGTTCCAATACTCAGCGCGGCGGCGGCAGCACCCCCTCGGCCTGCTCGTCCTGTTCGTCCGCCTCGAACAGCCGCGCCAGTTCGGCCCGGGCTTCCTGGGCCGATTGCAGGATCTTCGCGTGGTCGTCGTAGATCGCGTGCTGGGCTTCGAGCACCTGTTCGTCGTGGGCGGTGAAGCGCTTGATCCGCGAGTCGGCCTGGGCGTGGCTCAGGCCCAGGCCGATCAGCGCCTGACGGCTCATCTCCAGACTGGAGTAGTAGGTTTCCCGCACCGCTTCGGCGCCCAGGTCCACCAGCTTGTGCACGTGCTGGCGGTTACGGGCGCGGGCGATGATCTTGATGTGCGGGTAGAGCTTGCGCACCACCTCGGCGGTCTTGATGTTGGTTTCCGGGTCGTCGGTGGCGATCACGAAGAACTCCGCCTCGCCGACCTTGGCCGCCTTGAGGATTTCCGCGCGCATCGGGTCGCCGTAGAACACCGGCATGCCGCCGAAGCTGCGGGTCAGCTCGATGGTGTCCACCGAGGTGTCGAGGGCGACGAAGGGGATTTTCTGCGCCCGCAGGATCCGCGCGACGATCTGGCCCATGCGGCCCATGCCGGCGATCACCACCCGTGGCGCGTCGGTGGCGATCTCGCGGTATTCGGCAGGCATTTCCACCGGCTTGGCCTTGGGTTGCAGCAAGCGCGCGCCGGCCAGGAGCAGCAGCGGGGTCAGCGCCATGGACAGGGTGATGGTCAGCACCAGCAGGTCATACAGGCGCGGCTCGAACAGGCCCTGGTCGCGGCCGATCTTGAACACCACGAAGGCGAATTCACCGCCGGCCGCCAGCACCACGCCCAGGCGCACCGCGCTCAAGCGTCCCAGGCCACCGGCCAGGCGCCCGACCACGAACAGCAGCGGCAGCTTGAGGCCGATCAGCAGCAGGGTCAGGCCGAGCACCGCCAGCGGCGCGCTGAACAGCAGGCCGATATTGGCGCCCATGCCGACACTGATGAAAAACAGCCCCAGCAGCAGGCCCTTGAAGGGCTCGATCTGCGCTTCCAGTTCGTGGCGGTATTCCGAGTCCGCCAGCAGCAGGCCGGCGAGGAAGGCGCCGAGGGCCATGGACACGCCGACCATGTCCATCAGCCAGGCGGTGCCGATCACCACCAGCAGCGCGGTGGCGGTGGACACTTCCGGCAGGCCGGTGCGGGCCACTACGCGGAACACCGGACGCAACAGATAACGTCCGCCGATCACCACCACGGCGATGCTGCCCAGGATCTGCAGGCCATGGCGCAGGTCTTCGGCGCTGCTGGTGTTGTGGTCGACGCCGGCCAGCACCGGCACCATGGCGATCAGCGGGATCGCCGCGATGTCCTGGAACAGCAGGATGGCGAAGGCCAGGCGCCCGTGGGGGCTGGTCAGTTCCTTGCGTTCGGCCAGGCTCTGCAGGCCGAAGGCGGTGGACGACAAGGCCAGGCCCAGGCCCAGCACGATGGCGCTGTTCAGCGACTGGCCGAACAGGAACAGGGCCACACAGCCGATCACCACCCCGGTCAACAGCACCTGGGCCAGGCCGACGCCGAACACCGATTTGCGCATCACCCACAGGCGCCGCGGCGACAGTTCCAGGCCGATGATGAACAGCAGCAGCACCACCCCCAGTTCCGAGACATGGCTGATGCTCTGCGGGTTGCCCACCAGCCCCAGTACCGCCGGGCCGATGATCACGCCGGCCAGCAGATAGCCGAGCACGGCCCCCAGTTGCAGGCGCTTGGCCAGGGGGACGGTCAGCACCGCCGCGAACAGAAACACGACAGCGGCTTGCAACAGGTTGCCTTCATGGGGCATGGGCTTACTCCTGGGAAAAACGGGTATTGATCGATGCGCGGAAAACGACGGCTGCGCCTCAGGCAACAACGGTGGCCATCGGTTCCCGGGGGAGAGGATAAAGCCTGCCCGGGCTGGCGTCAGCCGCGAGGCAGGGATCGATGGCCGTCGCTCAGCGCAGGGCGGCCTGGGGGACAGGTGCGTGGGTGGAGGCGGGTTCCTCGGCCGTCGGGGACAAGAGCGGTGGCATCGGGCAATCCAGCACATCGGCCACGGCGCGCATCAGCTCGGCTTCGGCCAGCGTGACCTGGCCGTCGTAGCAGACGCAGCGGGCCATGGCCTGCAGCAGCATCGGCCGTTCCTCCGGCATCAACTGGCGCAGGCGCGCCAGGGCGGCATCCAGGTGCTCGAGGTCCACCTGTGCAGGTTGTGGCCGGGCAAAGGGCAAGCCGGTCCAGGCATGGGCCAGGGCCAACTGGGCCTGCTGTGCGGTCTTTTGTCCGGCACTGGCCAGGGCGCCGAGCAGGACTGCCAGTTCTTCGCTGCGCTGGAACAGCCCCCATTTGTACTCGGGCGCCGGCAGGCCTTCGACATTGCGTTGCACGATGCGTAGCAGCGTCCACTCCAGCAGCTCGACCTGATCGTCGGCGTCGATCAGTTGTCGCAGGTTGTCCATGAACTGCTTACAGGCGTTCTTGTCCAGCTGCCGCAGGGCCGGAATCGACAGGTCCAGCAGCGGCAACCGCAGGTTCGGGTCGAGGGCCGCCAGCTGTTTTTGCAGGGCTTGCAAGCAAGCGAAAACCTCGACGGGGCTGTTGGCATCCAGGTGCTTGAGTTGGCTGGCGCGCACGGCCTGCTGGGTTGACAGCAGCAAGCCATAGACCAGCGCCTGGGCGCCGGTGGTGCTGTGGGCGCTGCGCTGCAGGGCCGGGTCCAGGCTGACCAGCGCCGCTTGCGCCGCCAGCAGGTGCTCCGCGTTCGGGTTGCCGATGCTGGCGATCGACTCCTTGATTGCGTTCAGGTCGAAGACCAGGGCGCTGGTCGCTTGAGCCTGGTGGCTGAACGCGCCGGAGCTGTCGAGGCCGCCATGGCGGTCTTCGGCCGGCAGTTCGATGGCTTCGATGGTGGGCAAGCGGCCGTCCCAGCCGGGTTCCAGGCGCCGGATCCGCGCTGAGAGAGGCGGGTGGGTCGCGGACTGACCATGGACGGAGAGGGTGGCCCCCTCACTGAAATACAGGTGGCTGTATTCAGAGCTGAAAGCGCTGTCGAGTTTCGAGCTGGCGGCATAACCACCGATTTTTTTCAGTGCACCCAGCAGGCCGGCCGGATTGCGGGTGAATTGCACCGCCGAGGCGTCGGCGAGGAACTCGCGCTCGCGGCTGATCGCGCCCTTGATCCGATTGCCGAAAAAGGTTCCGACCGAGCCCAGCAGGATCAGCGTCAGGCCGCTCCACATGGCCAGGCCCCCGAGCCGATTGTCTGCCAGCTTGCCAGCCCGATTGACCCCATTGGCCATCGCCTCGCCGGTCAGGCTGATGACCAGGATGCCGTGGACAACGGCCACCAACTGGGTATTGAGGCGCATG
The DNA here is from genome assembly GCF_050280705.1 of Pseudomonas sp. NPDC089530. Classification (NCBI taxonomy): domain Bacteria; kingdom Pseudomonadati; phylum Pseudomonadota; class Gammaproteobacteria; order Pseudomonadales; family Pseudomonadaceae; genus Pseudomonas; species Pseudomonas sp. NPDC089530. The sequence goes on from NZ_JBNNVU010000020.1 coordinate 21,760, forward strand.
TCGCCGTTGTAGATATGGCTGAACTCGTGGGCAATCACGGCCTGCAGTTCTTCGCGGTTGAGCACCAGGATGGCGCCACGGGTGACCCCTATCACCGCCTCCTGTGGCGTAAAGCCGGCGGCGAAAGCGTTGATCCCGGCATCCGGCAGCACGTACACCTGCGGCACCGGAGTGCCTGAGGCCAGGGCCATTTCCTCGACCACATTGAGCAGTCGCTGTTCTTCCAGGCCGTTCGGGTGCAGGTTGATCAGCCGGCCGCCCAGGCGTTTGGCGACCACCTTGCCGCCGGCCTTCAGTTCGGAATGCTTGCCCAGGCTGCTGCCGATCACCACCAGGAACACCACGGCGGCGATCATCGCGGTCAGCTGCCAGTCGAAGCTCGGGGACTGCTTCATTTCCTTGAGAAACTGCAGCCAGAGCAGGTTCAGGATCAGGCTGGTGACGGTCACCAGGCACAACACAGCCAGGATCATCAGCAGCACCAGGGTGCCGGTACGCCGTTTGGCCCGGGCCTGGTGTTCAAAAAAATTCATCGGACCATCCGTGGTGGCAGGGGGTTAGAACGCGACCTTGGGCGCTTCCTGGATGTGCGCGCTGTCGGCGAATTGCAGCAGGCTGGCGTCGGCGCCATGGCCGAACAGGCCGGCCAGGATCACGGGCGGGAAACTCTGCTTGTAGCTGTTGTAGTGCATGACCGCATCGTTGAATGCCTGGCGAGCAAAGGACACTTTGTTCTCGGTGCTGGTCAGCTCTTCGCTCAGTTGCTGCATGTTCTGCGACGCCTTGAGGTCCGGGTAGGCTTCCATGCTCACGCTCAGCCGGCCCAGGGCGCCGGACAGCGCACCTTCGGCCTGGCCCAGTTGCGCCATGCCTTGAGCATTGCCGGGTTCGGCGGCAACCGCGTTGAGACCCGCCAGTGCGTTGTTGCGGGCAGCAGTCACCGCTTCGAGAGTCTCGCGCTCGTGCGCCAGGTACGCCTTGGCGGTTTCCACCAAATTGGGAATCAGGTCGTAGCGGCGCTTGAGCTGGACTTCGATCTGGGCGAAGGCGTTCTTGAACTGATTCCGGCGGGCCACGAGGTTGTTGTAGACAACGATGACGTAGATCACCAACAGGGCCAGAGCGAGCAGAATCACAAGAGTTGAAGCAGCCATACGGATGTCCTTATCGAGGTGCGGATTTCGGGGGGCGCCATGGTACCCGAATTTGCAGTCGGTACCGCCATGGGCGGGGGCCGTGCAATAGCGATATCTTGCCGCCGCACTGGATCAGCGAATTGAAGGCGTTGCACAGCAGCGCCGCGCCCCTGTCCTGGCGCGCGAGCGGAAGTCGCGAGGTCGAAAATTTGCTATTTTCCGCACCCTCGGCGGCCATTGCCGGCTGCCACCCAGCAGAGAGTGAGCGGATGAACGACCAGTTGCAGGTGATCGATATCGAAGTGGGTGAGGGCAAGGCGGCGGTCAAGGGCGCCTTGATCACCACCCAGTACCGCGGTTTCCTGGAAGACGGCACGCCCTTCGATTCTTCCTGGGAGCGCGGCAAACCCTTCCAGTGCGTGATCGGCACCGGGCGCGTGATCAAGGGCTGGGACCAGGGCCTGATGGGCATGCAGGTCGGCGGCAAGCGCAAGCTGCTGGTGCCGGCGCACCTGGGGTATGGCGAGCGCTCGATGGGCAAGATCCCGCCGAACTCCAACTTGGTGTTCGAGATCGAGTTGCTCGAAGTGTTGACGCGGGACGATTGAGGGAGAGCGTTGAGCCGCTGCTGGGAGGGGGCAAGCTCCCACCGCAGTGCCCTGCACTTGAGCGCTCGACGGGTCAGGTAAATGCATCGAGATCGTCAAGCGTATCTGCAACGACTCCTTCCAATGCAGGGAACTGCTGCTGTACGCGTTCGAGTGCCGGAAGGACCATTTCCCTATCCAGTTTGTTGTGTCTGCGAGCGATATGGCCCAGAGTGGTGACGGCGGCTGCAGCGACCGATTCAGTTCCATTTGCAAGGTACTTAAGGCAAGTATTCTGGGCCCAGATTCTGTCACCTTCATTCAGACCGATGGAAATCAACCCTGCAATAACGTCCGCATCCACGCCACTGGCGAGCAACTTCGTCGCTTCATCGTGGCTGGTTGAGGGGTCTTGGTAGAAAAGGCTCACTTTTGCGCTCCCAGAATATTGCCCTTGATGTCTGCTTTCTTGGCCTTGATCAGGGCATTTTTCATATCTTGGTGAAGTTTATCCCATTGCCTGACATGGCCGTGGTAGACATCTCCTGCCGTACGGTCAAAGACGACAAACTCATTGGCGTCTGGATCGACGCCAATCCTGCGGGGTGATGTAGGTTTCACCTGAACGGAGTTCTCCAGAGCTTCCTGTCCGTTGGTGGGACCTTTGCTTTTGGCTGCGGTGTCCGCCTTGCCATGGTAGCTGGCGGCACTGAACTCCAGTGCCAAGACAATATAGATAGGCCTGATACCGGAATCTGCCGGGAATACCAGGATGAAATCCTTGTATTCCGGAGGGTAGATCGGGTTGACGATGATGTGGTCCGCCTGTTCGGTCGGCGGATAAATCCAGATGTGGGGAGCTTGCGGTGCAGCTTCTAAAGGGGGGATGCCGGATGTGCTGGATGGGTCAACGGCTGGCGTCCAGATCAGGGTTATTCCGTCTCCGAAGTCAGCCACCTGTTGTTGGCCCTGAGCAACAAACTGAACGATAGGAATCATTTCCCAATCGGCACGTTTTTCGGTGTTGTACCCGTAGCCCTTGAGGCTGCCGTCAGCTTGCCGTTCTATGTGCAGCCGTATACGTGTACGACCTTCCTTGAGGCTGCTGAGCTGGTCCACTGTATACAGGCTGCTATCGCCCAAGCTCGATGGCCACAACAGTGCGACCACTCCCGCCAACGCGCCAGCAGCAACGCCAGACGCACCTGTGACCGCTGCCGCAGGAGACGCGATAGCTCTTGCGCCAAGCGCGAGTGTCCCGAGTGATGCCGGTATGTTTCCGCTGATCCTGCCGAGCTTGATATTCCCTGAGGCGTCGGTTTCACGGCCACCCAGCAAGGCGAGTTCACCGAACTCTTTGATGGTATCGGTGGGGATGACTGAGCTTGTGTAATTGATAACCCCATCAGGGAGCTTGCAGGGTTTGGTAAAGGTGCAGCCGACGGTCTTGGGCTTGTCTTCCGGCTTCGGTGGCAGCGCCGGGTATTCCGCCCAGCGCTGGGCACCCAGATCAATGGGTTCTACACCCGTGTTGCGATAGCCCTTTGGGGCGTTCGGTACGTAACCGCTCATCCGTGTTCGCTGCCCTGTCGTCCATGAAAAGTCCCCTGTCAGCGAGGGCGAACCACCCTTGCAGTGGGCTTCGGGACGCTACCGTGAAGGTTGATGGGCGGGCTGTAGGGCGATTCTGAAATGCGCCAGGCGGGGCAAAAGGCGTCGGCGGATGGCTGGTACCGCTGGAGCCTTGCGTTAGCCCGCAGCATGGTTCAGGATGCGCGCCGTATAGGTATAGGGGGTATAGGTATGTCGCATATTCACGTACAGAAAGACGATCTGCTCAAACGGGTCCGGCGCATCCTGGGCCAGGTGCAGGCGGTGGAGCGGGCCCTGGAGTCCGATGCGGAGTGCGCCAAGACCCTGCATCTGGTGGCGGCCACCCGTGGTGCGATCAACGGCCTGATGGGGGAAATCATCGAAGCCCATGCCCGCGAGCATGTGGCCCACCCTGAACTCAGCGACGCGGAGCGGGCCCAGGGCGTGGACGAACTGCTCGAAGCCATCCGCCGTTATTCCTGACTGGAGGCCTACCATGAGTCCGACCTTGCCCGCGGCAGGTTTCACCCACGACCACCATTTCCTCGGCGCCGCCCATGATGAAAATGCCCGGCGCACGCTGTGGGTGGTGGTGCTGACCTTCGTCATGATGCTCGGTGAGATCGCCGCCGGTTATCTCACCGGCTCCATGGCCCTGCTCGCCGACGGTTTCCATATGGCGACCCACGCCGGCGCCCTGGGGATCGCGGCGGCGGCCTACGGTTTCGCCCGGCGCAATGCCGACAATGCGCGCTTCAGTTTCGGCACCGGCAAGGTCGGCGACCTGGCGGGGTTCGCCTCGGCGCTGATCCTCGGCCTGGTGGCCATCGGCATCGCCGGCGAGTCCTTGCTGCGGCTGTTGCAGCCGACCCAGGTGGCCTTCACCGAGGCGACCCTGATCGCGGTGGTCGGGCTGGTGGTGAACATCGTCAGCGCCTTGCTGCTGTCCGGCGGCCACGGTCACCATGGCCATGATCACGGGCATCACCACGATCATCACCATGGTCACGGGCATGGCCATCACCACGACAACAACTTGCGCTCGGCCTACGTCCATGTGCTAGCCGATGCCCTGACCTCGGTCCTGGCCATCGCCGCGTTGCTGGCGGGGCGTTATCTGGGCTGGGTCTGGCTCGACCCGGTGATGGGCCTGGTCGGTGCCCTGGTCATCGCCCGCTGGGCCTATGGCCTGATGAAGTCCAGCGCGGCGGTGCTGCTCGATACCACGGACGAGCAACTGGCCGGCGAGATCCGCCAGACGGTGGAAGCCGCCGGCGACGCACGCATCACCGACCTGCATGTCTGGCAGGTCGGCCCTCAGGCCCGGGCGGCGATCGTCAGCGTGGTAGCGGCGGCCGGGGTCAGCGCGGAGACCATTCGCCAACGCCTGGCGCCGGTCCACGAACTGTCGCACCTCACCCTCGAATACCGCAGCCTGTGACGCTGGCCCCTGCCTGCACAGCAGGCGGGCAGGGGTAGTTTCTCCCGAGGAAATCCAGCAAGCGCCGGTTGACCTCGTCGGCCTTTTCGCTCTGGATCCAGTGCCCGCAATCCTTCAGTCGATGCTGCTCCAGGCGCGGTACCTTGCCGGGCATGCGCTCCAGGGTCAGGGCCTCCAGCCGGCCCACCGGGTCGCGGTCGCCGATCATGAACAGAGTGGGCTGGCTCACCTGGAGCGTGCCGAGGTGCTCGGTCCGTTGCCAGTTGCGCTCGAAGTTGCGGTACCAGTTCAGGGCACCGCGAAAACCCCGCCCGGCAAAGGTGCGCCGGTACTCCGTGAAGTCTTGCTCCGTGCACCAGGCGGGCGGTGCGTGACGGGGCGGCATGCCGTCGAACAGCAGGGCCTGGGGGCTCTTGTCGTCCAGCAGGCGTTCGCAGTCGTGCATGAAATGCAGCAGGCTGCGGTCGATGTCGGCATCCAGTTCCTGCTCGGCGACGCCGGGTTCCTGGAAGTACAGGATGTAGTTGAAGCGCTCGGCGAACAGCTTGCGCATGATCTCCACCGCCGGGCGGCCGGGGCGACCGGCGAACGGCACCGAGAGGGTCACCAGGGCCGTGATCCGCCGCGGCTCCAGCAGCGCCAGGTGCCAGGCCACCACGGCGCCCCAATCGTGGCCGACCACGCAGGCCCGTTGCTGACCCAAGGCGTCCATCGCCTGCTGGATATCCGCGCACAGGGTCAGCACGTCATAGGCGGCCACGTCCTCGGGGGCGCTGCTGTCGCCGTAGCCGCGCATCTGTGGAATCAGCACCCGGTAGCCGGCGGTCACCAGCGGCACGACCTGGCGGCGCCACGAATACCAGCACTCGGGAAAGCCGTGCAGCAGCCAGACGGGCGGACCGTCCAGCGGGCCGGCGGCGTACAGGTGCAGCTCGATGCCGTTGAGTGGCAGGACGTGCGGGGTCATCTGGCTCATGCTCGGTGTCCTCTGTGGCCAGGCCTGACCCTAGCAGAAGCCCGATGACCCGCTGACGACCATTCATGGGTCGAATGGGCGCCCAGCAATCCAGGTCGTGTTACCCGGCGTGGGCCTGACGGCTGTCCGCCGGCGCCTGCTCGCGCGGGGTCAGCCCGTAGTCCCGCACCACGCTGGCAACCCGCAGCCGGTAGTCGGCGAACACCTGGGTGCGGCCCAGGGCCTGGGCCGCGCGATGCCGCTCCAGGGTGCGCCAGGCCTCGACGGCGTGCTCGTCGCGCCAGAACGACAGGGACAGCAGCTTGTCCGGCTCGCTCAGGCTCTGGAAGCGTTCGATGGAAATGAAGCCGTCGATCTCCAGCAACAGTGGTTTCAGCGCGGCGGCAAGATCCAGGTAGCGCTGACGATGCTCCGGGTGCGGCAGGACTTCGAAGATCACGGCAATCATCAGCGCGACTCCGGCAGGGGGTGGAACAGCGGGATGCGGCCATTGAGCGAGGGTTTGTAGGTCCAGCCAAGGGGCTGTTCCAGATTCGAATGCCGAACCAGGGCACCGACCACCGCGCTGGCGATGCTCAGCGCCAAGGCCTGGCCGGGGCACTGATGGCGGCCGCTGCCAAAGCTGACGCTGCGCCGGGCCTGGCGGTCGAGCAGCAGGCGATCCGGTTCCGGGTTCAGTTGCGGGTCGCGATTGGCCGCAGCCAGCAGCACCAGCACCCCATCGCCCGGTTCAAGGGACACGCCAGCGACGGTGCAGGGTGCGACGACGAAGCGTCGGGTGTTCTGCACCGGCGGATCGTGGCGCTGCACTTCGGCCAGCAGCTCGTCGACCCGCGACGGTGCTGCTCGGAGTTCAGCGAGCAGATGGCGATCCTTGAGCAGGGCGCAGAGGCTGTTGCCGATCAGCCCGGCGCTGGCCTCGAAGGTCTGCGACAGCAGGCCGATCAGGTTGGCGATCAGGGTGTCCCGATCCTCGGCACCGAAGCCTTTGACGATCCGTTGCAGCAGCGGGCTGCCGGGCGTCTGGCCGAGCAGGGCGGTGAAGTCGCGGCTCAGTTGCTCGGCGGCTCGGTGGGCGGCATCCAGTTGCGCCTGACTACTGGCCGGTGACAGGCAGGCGACGAAGTCCGCGACCCGTTCGGCGATTGCCGGCAACTGCTGCGCGCTGAACCCCAGCAGACCGGCGACCACTGCTACTGGTAGACGGAACTGGCAGTGCTGGAGCCGGGCGCCGAGATCGTTCGGCAGGCCCGGCAGCAGGGCCGTGACCCGCTGGCCGATTTCCTCGCCATGCACTTGCTGCAGGCCCGGTTCGATGGCCGCGCGTGGGCAACGCTGGCGCTCGCCGTCGTTCATCCGCATCAGCCGGGCGAACACCCGGCCGGCGGCACCATGGGCGATGGCCCGGGGCACCGGTTCGTGGGGCGGGCGTACCCGGCACTCGGGGTGGGCCAGCACCGCAGCCACCGCTGCGGCGCTGCTGGCCAGCCACAGCCCCAGGCCAGGGTCGAAAACCAGCCCGGCCCGGGCCCGCAGGCAGGCGTAATAAGGGTAGGGATCGGCGTGGGTGACGGCGGTGATCGGGTCCATGGCGGGCGGCCTTATCGGCTTGAGGAAAGTGTTGCTACTATCGGCAACCTGCGAGGGGCACGATTCGTTCGGGAGCGAAATATGAATGCAGAGCAGCACGACAGTGGCGTATCCCAGGTGGCCGCGGCCATTGCCGAACCGGCGCGGACAAAAATGCTCTGTGCCCTGATGGATGGCCATGCCCGCACCAGCACCGAGCTGGCGGCGCTGGCCGATGTCAGTGCCTCCACCGCCAGCGCCCACCTGGGCAAACTCAAGGAACTGGCCCTGGTGCGCCTGCATGTGCAGGGCCGCCATCGCTATTACAGCCTGGCCGACCCGCGTGTGGCCCAGGCCCTGGAAGCGCTGATGGTGATCGGCCGCAACGCCACCCCGGACTTCAACCCACGCACCCCGGACCGCCTGCAGTTCGCCCGCACCTGCTACGACCATATGGCCGGCACCCTGGCGGTCCAACTGCATGACCGCATGCTCGACGCCGGCTGGTTGCTGGAGCCGCCGGAAGAGGCCCGGGAGTACCGCCTGAGCCCGGCCGGCGCGGCGTTTTTCACCAGTCTCGGGATCGATGCCCTGGCCCTGGCCACCTTGCGCCGACGCTTTGCCTGCCCGTGCCTGGACTGGAGCATGCGCCGCCCGCACTTGGGCGGCGCGCTGGGGGCGGCGTTGTTGCAGGAAGCGCTGCGCCGCCAATGGCTGACCCAGGATCTGGACAGCCGGGCCCTGGGGCTGACCGCTCTGGGACGCAAGGAGCTGGCCCGGCGTTTCGCTGTGGAACTGGCCGAGCCGGGCAGCCCGGCCGGGCGTGTCGAGCGCGCGGCCAAGGCAGTCAGTCCAGCGGTTAACCGGGCGTCATAGCATCTATCCGAACCCGCTGGCTGGGGTAGCGGCCAGCCTTGGCATCCGCTTGGAGTTTCTCCCATGCTCATTGTCTTCAGTGGTTTGCCCGGCAGCGGAAAAACCACCATCGCCCGCGCCCTGGCCAGCCAGCTGGGCGCGACCTACCTGCGTATCGACGCTATCGAACAGACGCTGCGCGATGCCGGGATGACGGAGGTCGGCACCCTGGGCTACGACGTCGCCAATGCCCTGGCCCGGAGCAACCTGGCCCTGGGCAACCGGGTGGTGGCCGACTGCGTCAATCCGGTGGCCGAGAGCCGTCAGGCCTGGCGGGATAGCGCCGAGTCCCAGCGGGTCGCGTGGCTCGACGTCGAGGTGGTGTGCGCAGATGTTGCCGAGCACCGGCGCCGGGTGGAAAGCCGGGAGCTGGATGTCCCTGGCCTGTGTCCGCCGAGCTGGCAGTCGGTGCTCGATCATGAGTACCAGGCCTGGAGCGGCGAGCGCTTGCAGCTCGATAGCGCTGCTCTGTCGCCGGAAGACGCGGTGGGCGTCATTGTCCGGCATCTGGAAAGGTTGTAGCCCGACGACGAGCCGCGGCGCCTGAATCGCTCTTTTGTAGGCGCGAGCGGGCGGAGATCCGACTTGCCCGCGATAGTGGCCTCTCTGATACGCCACCGTCACTCAGCCGTCGTCCGCCGGTACTGGCGGGTGCGCCGGGCGAGGTAGAGGCGGTCGAGGAGCAGCGCCGCCCACGGGCGCACCTGGGGTTTGGACGCGCGGCCGCGGCTCAGGCGCTGCATCTGCAGGCGGACCATGGCCATGGTTGCCAGGGAGGCCAGGGGCTTGCGCTTGCCTGCGGATGGCTGGGCTGACCGCTGCGCCAGAGCCGGGGCAGGGCCGGTTCCGGCGCCACGTTCGCCAGTTCGCTGGCCATTTCGATGAAGTAGGCCTCCCGCGCCAGGGTCCGGCCGTCCCGCACTTCGCCCTGCGCCCTCGGCCCAGGCCCGGTAGAGCCGGATCAAAGCGGTGGAGGGCGCTTGCTGGCTGTCGGCGAGGTTCTCTTCCATCGTGGCCTTGGCGATGCGATTACCAGATCGACTGGCCGTTGGGCAAATTCAAGGCTTGAAAGGGCGACAGGCTTGACTCCTCATCAGTGGAGGCCTGAGGCTAAGTTTAAAGTTAACTTTAATGTCAAGCAGGTTATCGAGACTGAAATGAATATTGGTGAATTGGCGCAACTGAGCGGGCTGGCGGCGTCGCGCATCCGCTCTTACGAAGCCCAGGGCTTGCTGGTCCAGGTGCAGCGCCAGGCCAACGGCAGATCGAGGAAATGCAGCAGCACCTGGCGCGCAGCAAGGCGCAGTTGCTGGAGATCATCGACAACATCCGCCACCGCCCGGAAGGCATGGATTGTTCGCAGAACGCCGAGCGGGTGCTGGCGTCGATCGAGGACCGGACGTCCTGAGCCGGGCCTGATTTACAGGGCCCCAAACCATTTGGGCGACCCTTGCGGTCGCCCAAAAGGTGTTTCAGGTCAGCAGGTCGAACGGCTTACTGCGGCGTGTCGTTGGCCTTGTCCCGCACCTTGCCGGACTGGTCCAGCAGCACCGGGGTGGCGAGCAGTTTGTCGTGGCCCGACTTCCGGGGGGAACGGATGAGATGACGCAGCAGGGCAAGGATCACCCCTAATACCAAGCCCAGTACAAGGGAGGACGCTGTGATCAATGCCGTTCTCGGCTTGATCGGTTTCACCGGTTGCAACGCCTTGCGATCGATGGTGACCAGTTTCAGCTGGTCCATATCGATGTTCAGGTTACGCAGGCGGGCCATTTCTGCCCGGAGCGGAAAGACGTCTTTCAGGAAGATGTCTTCGTTGGAGCGCTTGTTCAACTCCTGCACCTGGCGGTTGACCTGCAACATCTGCAGTTCCTTGCCGATTTCGGCGATACGCTTTTCAGTGAAGTCGTCGGAGGTACGCTTTTGCAGTGCCGTGCGCTCGGCCTCAAGGGTTTCATAGCCCATGAAGTACAGCGGAATAGCCCGATTGTTGACCTCGGTGCGCATGACCTGGGTCGAACCGGCGTGGGCGGCGTCAGACATCGACGAGGGCGTGGTCGGGGTACGGATACCCATCGACTTGGCGATGGAGATCGCTTCGGCCAGTTCGGCCAGGCGGCCACTGCGCTGTTCTTTCAGCTGCAGGCGCAGGGCCTTGCGTTCGTCTTCGAGCTGCCCGCGCCGAATGTTGTCGGTTTCGAGCAAGGTCGCGATTTTCGAGGCCTTGTCGGTGTCATAGTTGGAGCGCGCCGCGGCAATCTTGCCCTTGAGTTCGTTGAGCCGATTCTTGACGATCACCTTGAGGTCGGCGCCGATCCGCGCGCGTTCGGCATTGATGGCGTAATCGACAAAGCCGTTGAGGATCGCCACCCCGTCGACATCATTGGGGTATTGCATTTCCAGCGTGATGTAATTGCTCAGGGCGCCCGGTTTCTTCGGATCTGGCAGGATCAGATTGATTGAGTTGCGGTTGAAGTCCTCGAAACTTTGTTCAAGTGTTTGTCCCGGACGCTTGAAAGACTGGAACAAATCCTGATGCTCACGGAAAAACTCCAGTCGTGTTTCATAGGACTCAAGAGCGGCACCGACCTTGGACAGGGCGTCTGCAGGCGGCAGTTTGTAGACTTCCGAACGATTGAGGGCGTCGAGTTCATTCAGTGCGGCAGGACGTAATACGCTGCTGACCTCATAGATGCGGGGTGCCACTACTGCATAAGTCAAACCCGCCAGGGTCACGGCCAGGGCGCAGCCAATTACCAGTTTCTTTTGCTGCCAAATGGATTGGAACAATGCATACAGATCAATTTCATCCGCGTCAGCATTTATCTGAGGCTGGGGAATAATGTTCAAAATCAGCACACCCTCTAATTCATGTGAATCCTAACCCCGTCATGCCGTGCCCCCTGATGGTGCATGGATGCAGGCTGCCCCGTCATGAGGCTCCTTGCTGATGGGCGCTTATCGACACTCGTTACCAGAAAAAAACATAAAGCAGGGGCTGTTTTCTTGCGGGTGGCCGGTCATTTTCCGAGACAGGTCCCGGAAATAGCTGTTTCGATACCAAGCGCCAACTTAGCGTAACTTTGCAATCTCGCAGGGTCTTTGCCTTTGAAGAAGACGAGGACGTTAAGTGGCCGAATGTTACAGCAATGCTCGGGAGGATAAATATATGAATTTAACCGAACCGTCATAAATTTGCCTTTATCTATTGCTGTTCGAAGAGCAATGCTGCGGGTCCCCCTTAAGGGGGGCAGATTGAGCCTACTGATCGTGAGTATTTATCCAATAGCGCGGAGGTTGAATTGGAAAAGAACAGGGAAATGTCTGTTTCTGGAACACCTTGAGGTTTTATTGGCACTGTGCAGAGTGCGACCGGCTTGATTACCGCAAAGCCGCACCGATGATTGCTGAGCAGTGCAATAAAACCCCATGGGCGCTATTCCATCCTGAGTGCAACTTCCATCGGACGTGGAAGTGGCTTGCGCATCAGTGTGCCGACCGTCACTGCCGCCAGCAGGGCGAGGAAGCCGGCGACCCAGAGCACGGCGCCAAAGCCGTCGACGAAGGCCTGGCGGGCCAGGGGTTCGACCAGGGGCTGGGCCGCGTCGGGCAGCAGCGCCAGGGCGGCGGGCATGTCGCCGGCCACCACCCGCGAGGCGATTGCCTGTGCCTGGTCGAGCCAGGGCGCGGCGGTGCTGCTCAGGCTGGCTTGCAGCCGTTGCAGGGTGTGGCTGCCGAGCAACGCCCCGAACACCCCGATGGCCAGCATGATCGCGCTGAAGCGCATGGTAGTGCTCAGGCCCGAAGCCATGCCGGCGCGGTCGCGGGGGACGCAGGCCATGATGTTTTTCTGCGTGTCGCCGTTGAGCAGGCCGGCTCCGGCCCCCGTCACCGCGATGGCCAGGGCGAAGTTCAGGTAACCACCGCCGTGAACGGCCCAGGCGCTCAGCAGATTGCCGCAGCCCACCAGGGTCAGGCCGGTGGCCATCAAGGTCGCCGGGGCATAACGGGTCGCCAGGTGCACACCGATGCGCGGGCAGACCAGCATGGTCAGGGCGAACGGCAACATGCCCAGCCCGGATGAGATCGCCGAGAAACCCAGGCCGTTCTGCAGGTAGAAGGGCAGCAGGGTCATCATCACCTGGGCGCAGCCGGCGTAGGCGAACATCCCCAGCAGGGCGCCGATGAAGCGCGGGTGGCGGAACAGTTGCAGGTCGACCATGGGCCGCCGCTGCAGCCGCTCGATCAGCACGAACAGCCCCAGCAACGCCACGCCGCCGAGCAAGCGGGCCGTGGTCAATGGATGGCTCCAGCCGATGCGGTTGGCCTCGATCAGGCCCCAGATCAGGCACAGCAGGCTGGCGCTGAAGGCCAGGCTGCCCCAGGGGTCGAGGCGCGCGGCCTGGGTGTCGCGGGATTCCGGGATCGCCCGCAGCACCATCAGCACCAGCAATCCGCCCACCGGCAGATTGAGGTAGAAGATCCAGCGCCAGCCGACGAGCTCGGTGATCAGGCCGCCGATGGTCGGCGCGGCAGTCATCGCCACGCCCATGCAGGCGCCCCAGAACGCCCAGGCCCTGGCCCGTTCGACCTCGTCATGGAAGGTGTGGCCGATGGTGGCCAGGGCCGAGGTCAGCAGCAACGCCGCGCCGACACCCTTGATCGCCCGGGCGATGTCCAGCAGCAACACGTTGGGTGCGGCGCCGCAGCCCAGGGAGGCGAGGATGAAGAGCCCGAGGCCGCAGAGCAGGGTGCGCTTGCGTCCGAAACGGTCGGCCAGGCTGCCGGCCGGCAGCAGCAGGGCGGCGAAGGCCAGCATGTAGGCGCTGACCACCCATTCGATATCGGCGAAGTTGGCCCCCAGGTCGCGGGCAATGCTCGGCAGGGTCACCGCGACTATGTTGGTGTCGAGCACGATCAGCGAGCAGACCCCGGAAGCCGTGAGCAGGGTCAGGCGCGGGCTGGCCGGCCTCATGAGCGCTGGCCCAGCACCGCGAGGGCGGCCTGGGCGATTTCATCGTCGTGGGCCGGGGTGTCGGCGCTGACACCGATGGCGCCGACCACCTGGCCGGCGACCCGGATCGGCTGGGCGCCTTTCATCATCAGCAGGCCCGAGGTGATGGCCGCTTGGCGCCCGCCGTTGATGGCGTTTTCCAGATCGCCGGAGGGGCGCTTGAACAGCGCCGAGGTGCGCGCCTTGCCCTGGGCCAGTTCGATGCCGGCCACCACCGGCGCGCCGTCCATGCGCGCGCTGAGGATCGGCCAGCCGCCATCGTCGACGATCGCCACGGCGCAGGGCCAGCCCTTGGCCTCGGCGGTTTCCTGGGCAGCCTTGAGCAGTTGCTGGGCGGTGGCGAAATTCAGGATTGCCTTTTGCGCAACGTCGGCGGTTTTGTCCGCGGCGAATGCCACGGGGACGCTGCAGCTGGCGATCAGCGCCAGGATAAGAGGTTTGACCTGCATGGCTCGGGCTCTCTACTGTGAAGGTCTGGCCAGCTTATCCCGGGCTGGTGCGGGCTCCGTTAGGCCACTTGGCCCACTTCATTACCTTTGAGCTAACGCATCCATGGAAATCCGTCATTTCCGCTATTTTCTGGCCGTGGCCCGGCAGCGCAATTTCACCCGCGCCGCCGAGCAACTGGGGATCGCGCCGCCGACCCTGAGCCGGCAGATCCAGGACATGGAACAGACCCTGGGCACCCGTCTGTTCCTGCGCCAGCAGCGTGAGGTCAGCCTGACTGAGGCCGGCGCCGCCCTGGTGCTCGAGGCCGAGGCCACGGTGCGCCAGTTCGAGTTCGCCCAGCGCAATGCCCAGCGCGCCGGCCGCGGCGAGATCGGCCATATCGAATTGGGCTACGTCGCCTCGGCGGTGTATTCGGGGCTGTTGCAGAGGCAGGTGCAGCGCTTCAGCCAGGACTGCCCGGACGTCAGCCTGAACGTGCGGGAAAGCCCCATGGCGACCTTGCCCGCGGCGGTGGCCGACGGGCGTTTCGACATCGGCTACATCCGTTCGCCCATGACCCTGCCCGACGGCGTCGAGGCGATCCGCCTGGACGCCGAGGGCTTTGTCCTGGCGCTGTCGGCCCAGTCGTGGCTGTGCCGCCTGCCCGAGATCGCGCCGGAGCATCTGTCCAACGAGACCTTCGTCCTGCCCGAACAGATCAGCGGCACCTTGCAGGTCGCCGCCGAAGGCGGTTATGCGCCGAAACTGGGGCCGCAGCCCGGCGGCCTGGTGGCGGTGCTGGCCCTGGTCTCCCTGGGGCAGGGCGTGGCCGTGGTGCCGGAGTCGGTGGTCGGGCATGTCGGCCTGCCCAATGTGCTGTATCGCGCGATCCAGGACAGCGCGGCCTCGTCCTGGCTGTCGCTGATCCACCGCCGCTTCGAAAAGGCCCCGGCGGTGGCGCGGTATATCGAGCAGGTCAAAGGCAGGGCTCGTCCCTAGGCGGGCACAGCAGCCAGGAGGCGACTGGCCCGGGTTATGAAATATTTTGTAAAAAAAACATCGAAGCCTTCTGGAGCGAGGCTTTGGGCGCCACTGCGCAACTTCTTGCGCAGTTCTCGGTTGTTAGAGTGACCGGCGCAATGCAGCGACGCTACTCGGAGAGAGCGGGATGGTCAGATTTCAGGGATTGAGATCCTCTATTCGTCTTTATGGCTTGGTCACGGTCACCGGCGTGCACGATCAGCCGGCCCTGGAGCCGGTGCAGATCAGTTGTGTCGGCGACGTTCAGGCGCCCTGCGTCAGGGCGTTCGTGTCCCGGCTGGACGCGGAGATTTACCTGAGCTCTGCCTGCCTGCCCGACTATCGCGTGGTGCCTCTTCGGCAGTTCGACCCTTCCCAGCTCCTCAGCCACGGTAATGGCTGGCTGAAACTCAATATCTGCCTGGGCTTCGCGGCGCGGGACGAGCGCCTCCTCGGCAGCCCTCGCCAGGCGGTGATTCCGGTCGGGCTGACGGCCTGGACCCGGCCTGCCCAGGATGAGCAGGGCTACTATCTGCAATGGTCGGACACGGCCTTGCCCGACTACCTGCTGAGCGCCTACCAGTGCGTGGGGGCGCAGGACTACAACCGACAACTCAATGAACTGGATGACCTGGCGCCCGCCGCCATGGGACGCATCGTCGCGGACGCGCTGCAGCTGTCGCTCCCGCTCGGTGCGCAAGGCTCGACGGCCAGCCAGCTGGCCTTGTTCGATGTGGAGGATGGCTGCTGGCGCTTTGGCCGATTCCAGATCGATACGGTCGGGACAACCTGCAATACCTGAATGGACCAAGGAGATTGCCATGAGTGGAAAACCTGCGGCGCGAGTCACGGATCCGACGGCTTGCCCATTGCCCGGGCACAGCACCAACCCGATTGTCTCGGGATCGCCCGACGTGTTGTTCGATGGGCTCAGCGCGGCGCGGATGTCGGACTCCACCGCCTGCGGCAGCAACCTGGTCGGCGCGGTGGTGGCCACTGTGCTGATCAACGGATTGCCGGCGGCGACCCTGGGCAGCACCGGCAGCCACGGCAATGTGGTGGTGGGCGGATCGGGCAGCGTGATCATCGGGCAACAGGCCACGGCGGCGCCGGTCACGCCGGTGATCAAGATCCCCGGGCTGTGCCTGCCTTGCCTGCTGGCGGCGGCGCGACGCAATGAAGCCCTGGTTCCGCTGCAAAGCCTGGGGAACCAGGCATGAGTACTTCCGGCAATGGACGCCGCCCCGATGCCTATGTCCTGCAATTTCACAACCATATCCGCCACTGCCTGGAGCAGCATCCCGAAACCCGGCTGTATGTGCTGGTGGACGGGGCCTGTTACCTGACCCTGGAAAATCGCCTGGACGCCGCCGGGGCGGCGATTCGCGTGCAATGGCTGCTGGCCGATACCGAGCTGGACGAAATCAGCCGTGGCGGCCCGGCGCTGGTGGAGTTCCTGCAGGACAGCGCCGAGGCCACGGAACTGCTCGACTGGCTGATCGCGCGGGACCAGAAATCGCCGCTGGTGTCGTGGCTGTGGAGCGAGCGCTCCTTCGACGCCCTGAGCAACCACCTCAAAGCCCACCTGTTCACCCGCCTGCCGGATGGCCGGACGGCGCTGTTCCGCTATTACAACCCGACCGTCCGGCGTGGCCTGGAGACGGTCCTGGACAGCGAGCAGCGCATGGCCCTGATGCTGCCGCTCGATCGCTGGCAGATCTGGCAGCCGCTGGTGCTGGCGTACCAGACTTACTATCGGGTAGAGCAGGAGGCTCGCCATGCTTGAGTTGACGGCAGACCAGCTGAATGCGCTGGAGCAGGTTCGGCAGAACGAGGTGATCGAAAAGATCATGCTGGAGGTGCGTCAGCACAATCCTCAGTGGCTCGAGCAGAAAGGCCACTGGCAGACGATCCAGTACCTCAAGGATTACCGGGAAAAAGCCTGGGCCCTGGGCATCGAGGAGCCCGAGACGGTCGAGCAGTTCATGCGCTTTGGCCTGCAGTTTCCCGGATTCGAAGAAACCCCGGGTTTTATCCGCTGGATGCAACGACCGGTGACGGACAGCCCGGAACATCGCTTTCGAGATTACGCGAGCGTCATGGATTTCGTTCAAGGGCAGCAGATATGGCGTGCAGCCCTCAAGACAGGGAGACCTGAATGACCAGTTTCGTTTCCGGAGCCGTCGCCCAGCTGGCGCCTCCCATCAGCGGCGGCTTTCGTATGCCGTTGCCGCGCACCGGGCCGAGGCTGCCCGTCGACATACCCATGCCCGCGCCGACCCGGTTACCGATGCCGCCGCCACGTCCGCTGCCGGTGCCACCGCCGGAAGTGGTGCCCCGGCCGCTACCGGCCCCAAGGCCCATGCCGCAACCGATGCCGGTGCCCAAGCCCGAGGCCTTGCCCAAGACGGATGCGCCGGCCAGGACCCGGGACCGCACCCAGGAAGCCGAAAGGGACTGCAAGAAGCAGAAGAAGGACTGCGTGAAATGCCCTCCCGAAGACGGGGATATGTACATTCCCGTCAACGGCAAGGGGCACAGCATGAGCGACTTGTCGAGCCGCTATCAGCAGTGGGTGACCAACTTCCCGTTTCCCTGGGAGTGGCTGTGGAGCGGCACCGATTGGGACGGTTTCGTGAAAAACCGCTGTACCTTGCAGGAGGCCAAGGCCAACTACGAGTTCTTCATCTTCCTCGGTTTCAAATACCCGAAGGCGGCCAAGAATGTTGAGAAGGACCTGATCGTCAAGGCGTTCAAGCAGGCAGACAAGGCCAAGCCCAGCCCGCCGGTGATGCTCGAGTGGCATTTCCTTCAGCGGGTGGTTTACGAGTATTGCTCCGAGAAATACGAGGAGGGCGGGCTCACCAACCTGAAGGCTTACTGGAATCCGATGCCCGGCACCAAAGAGCATGAGGAGTACCAGAAAGTGCGTCGCCAGGAGGAAAAGGAGCTGGAGGAGTTTTACAAGGACAATCCACACTTAAGGGCCTGAAACCGGATGGAGACTCATGGATACATTCAAGCGTTTTAATTTCAAGTTGAGCTTTGACAAGCAGAAGATTTCCCAGGTGACCGAACAGGAACAAATCGACAGGAGCCTGGCCTTTCTCAAGGCGATCGGCGAGCTCGACCCGATCCTCAAGAACTGGTTCCTGTGCGCCGAAGGCAAGGATGACGGCCTGACGCACAATGTGCTCCTCGACCCGGACAGCCTCCGGCGTGAAGTGGCGTCCTGGAAAGACGCGGACTTCGACGTCAACGACATGAGTTTTGTGCTGTGGAACGGTATCGCCGATCCGCTCCAGGGCGGGCTTTCGATCACCTATCACGCCCGCAGCGGTGGTTCGTTGCCGGCGGGGATCGAGTTTTCCGAAGCCGGGACATTGGTCCGCTGCCTGCAGGACCCGCGGCAGGGCATCGTCGGGTTGATGAACGCGGCGGTGGATCTCTGGCCGGAGATTTCCTGGGGCGTGGCCGCGCCCAATGAGTACTTTCGCAAGCAGCGGGTGTTCCAGGACCGGCAGACCATCGGCTGGATCGGCTACTGCCCGCATCCGCTGGCTGCGGCCGACTTCCCGGAGGTTGCCGAGCTGCACCCTACGCAATCGAAGGGAACCATAGTCGTAGCCTGCCCCGGCATCATGGACGAAAAGAACGTCCAGCATGTGCAGATCGTGGGGGAGACCGATATCAAACTGGTGGAACTCGGGTTTCTGCCGGCGCGCCATTGAGCCGAGCAAGCCCGCTGGTTGCCGTGGCAGCGAGCGGGCTCTCGACCCGGGAACCAGCCTCCTCGATAAGATCTTGAAATGATTTCCCGATAGGAAATTTCTCGTGAAATTGTAGGATTCAAGTCCGTTTTTCTTCACAGGACTTGCATGAACACCCTCTCGGAGCCCCCCAGTCGTCCTTATTCCTGGACGTCCCGACCTTTCCCCGTCCCATCCGCCTTGCGGCGCCTGCCGCCCGTCATAAGGCACGGCCACTGCGCCGAACTTCCGGTTTCACCTATCTGGCCTGCGCTCGCCGCTTCAAGGCCGGCCTTGCCGTGCCCGGCCGTTTGAATCCACTACGGAGATAGAGTCGTTTTATGGAATGGATAATGGACCCCACGGCCTGGCTTGGCCTGTTGACCCTGATCGTGCTGGAGCTGGTGCTGGGTATCGACAACCTGGTGTTTATCGCGATCCTGGCGGACAAGTTGCCGCCCCATCAGCGTGACCGCGCGCGGATCATCGGCCTGTCCCTGGCGCTGCTCATGCGCCTGGGCCTGCTGGCGAGCATTTCCTGGCTGGTGACCCTGACCACGCCGCTGTTCGAGGTGTTCGGCAAGAGCTTCTCCGGCCGCGACCTGATCATGCTGTTCGGCGGTGTGTTCCTGCTGTTCAAGGCCACCATGGAGTTGCACGAGCGCCTCGAAGGCCACGTCAGCCAGCGTGCCGGCAATGCCGCCTATGCGCTGTTCTGGCCGATCGTCGCGCAGATCGTGGTGCTCGACGCGGTGTTCTCCCTGGACGCGGTGATCACTGCCGTGGGCATGGTCGACGAACTGGCGGTGATGATGATCGCGGTGGTGATTTCCATCGGCCTGATGATTGTCGCCAGCAAGCCGCTGACCCGCTTCGTCAACGCTCACCCGACGGTGATCATGCTGTGTCTGGGCTTCCTGATGATGATCGGGTTCGCCCTGACCGCCGAAGGCCTGGGCTTCCATATCCCCAAAGGCTACCTGTACGCGGCCATCGGTTTCTCGATCCTGATCGAGGGGTTCAACCAGATCGCCCGGGCCCGGCGCAAGAAGTCCATGCAGGGCCTGCGGCCGCTGCGCGAGCGCACGGCCCATGCGGTGATGCGTTTGCTGGGCGGGCGCCGCCTGGCGGTGGAGGAGGTGGGCGAAGAGATCGTCGACCTGCTGGACCAGGGCGAAGCGCCGAGCGCCGAACTGTTCGACCGCCGCGAGCGGGTGATGATCAGCGGCGTGCTGCAATTGGCCGAGCGGCCGATCCGCACCTTGATGACGGTGCGCGCCGACGTCGACTACATCGACCTGGCCGATGACGCCGAAGCCATCCGCGCCAAGTTGATGCACTCGTCCTATTCGCGCCTGCCGCTGATTCGCGACGGCGCGGTGGAGGAGCCGCTGGGCTTCGTGCACAAGAAGGAGTTGCTCAAGGAATACCTGGCCGGCAACGAGCCGAACCTGGAACACCTGGCGCGCACGGCCATCAACCTGCTGGACAGCTTCTCGATCCTCAACGCCCTGGAGCAGATGCGCAAGGCCTCGACCCACATCGCTTTCGTGATCAACGAATTCGGCGACTTCGTCGGCGTGCTGAGCATGACCGACATCCTCGAGTCCATCGCTGGCGAGCTGCCCGACGCCAGCGAAATCGAAGGCCCGGACATAGTCGAGGAGCAGGGCGGCTTCATGGTCAGCGGCGCGCTGAACCTGACGCAGATCCGCCAGCGTACCGGCTTCGCCGCCGAACCGACCGCGGACTACCAGACCCTGGCCGGCCTGGTGATGAGCCTGCTGGACCGCTTGCCGGTGATCGGCGACGAATTGGCATGGGCAGGCTGGAACCTGAAAGTGCTGACGGTGGAAGAGCGGCGGGTGACCCGGGTGTTGCTGCGCAGACAGGACGCCGCCTGACCCCAGAGGTGAAATAAGCCGGACGCGAGTCCGGCTTTTTTTTGCCCGCACCAGGGCCCGCGGAGGTTGGGGCACGATTGATTAAGTTTTACTTAAAAGCTTTCAATCCTGCGGCTGATTATCATTCCCGCACCGCTGCCGCAGACTGGTTTCGTCTCTCCATGCGCCCTCGTCTTTGACGCGAGGGTCCTGAAACGAGCGGTCTATGCCAGTCGATCCCGCACTACCCCCGCAGCCTGCCCCGACCGAATGCCCCGCCATGGCGGAGCTGTCCGCCACGGCCGCCGTCCACTCGGCCCTGGCCTGTTGCCAACTGCTGCTGCAACTGACCCAGGAGCGCGCGCCGCACGCCGCGGACCCGGGCGACGAGTGCGACCTGCGTCGGGCGGTCAAGAACTACGCCCGGGCCGCCGGCGCCGACCTGCGCTGCGAACGCCTGGCCCTGGCCCGGCTGACCCCGAAGATGCTGCCCCTGGTCTGGCGCGACCGCAGCGGCGCCTTTGTCCTGCTGGCCCGGCTGTCCGACGCCCAGGCGCTGGTGCAGCGCCCGGACGTCCATACCCCCGAGGTGCTCGACCGCGCGCAACTGGCCGCGCAGTGGTCCGGCGAGGTGATCCGCCTGCGCCAGGGCGGTCTGCGTTTCGACCTGTCGTGGTTCGTGCCGGAGCTGCTGCGGCACCGGCGCATCCTCGGCGAAGTGCTGCTGTGTTCCCTGCTGTTGCAGGTCTTGGCCCTGGCGACCCCGCTGTTCTTCCAGGCGGTGATGGACAAGGTCATGGTGCACCGGGCGTTGTCGACCCTGGATGTGCTGGTGATGACCCTGGTGGCCGTCGGCCTGTTCGAGGTGCTGCTCAAGGGCCTGCGCGAATACCTGGCGGTGCACACCGCCAACCGCATCGACGTCGGCCTCGGGGTCAAGCTGTTCCGCCATCTGCTGGGCCTGCCGCTGCTGTACTTCAAGCAGCGCCAGGTGGGCGCGATCATCACCCGGGTCCAGGAGCTGGACAGCATCCGCGAGTTTCTCACCGGCTCGCTGCTGACCCTGTGCGTCGACGTGGCCTTCACCCTGGTGTTTTTCGCCGTCATGGCCTGGATCTCCTGGCCGCTGACGCTGCTGGTGCTGCTGACCCTGCCGCTGTACGGGCTGCTGGCCTGGGCCAGCACCGGGCCGCTGGAAAAGCGCATCGAGCGCCAGTTCTACAGCGCCGCGCGCAACACCGCCTTCCTCAACGAAACCGTGAGCAGCACGGAGACCATCAAGAGCCTGGCGGTGGAGCCGCGCATGCAGCGGCGCTGGGAGGCGCAGACGGCGGAGATGGTCGAGGCCGGTTTTGCCAGCCAGACCCTCGGCAGCGGCATCAGCCAGCTGGTGACGCTGTTGCAGAAGGTCACGGCGGTGGCGGTGATCTGCTGGGGCGCGAGCCAGGTCATCGACCTGCGCATGACCATCGGCCAGTTGATCGCCTTCAACATGATGCTGTCCCACGTCAGCCAGCCGGTGGCCAAGCTGATCGAGGTCTGGCAGCAGTTCGTGCGGGTGCGGGTCTCGGTGGACAAGCTGGGCGACATGCTCAACCTGCCGGTCGAGCAGGCCGCGGGCGATCGGCAGCCAGAGCAGGCGCTGCGCGGCGAGGTGTGCATCGAACAGGTCGCGTTCCGCTACCGCCCGGAACTGGAGCTGGTGCTGCGCGGCCTGGACCTGCACATCGCCGCCGGGCAGACCCTGGGCATAGTCGGGCCGTCCGGCTCCGGCAAGAGCACGTTGACCCGCTTGCTGCAGAAGCTCTACACCCCCGACGCCGGGCGCATCCTGATCGATGGCGTGCCGCTGCAGCAGCTGCCGCCGGCCTGGCTGCGTAGCCAGATCGGCGTGGTGCTGCAGGAAAACTACCTGTTCAACCGCAGCGTGCGGCACAACATCGCCCTGCGCCAGCCGACGGCGTCCCTGGAAAGCGTGATCGCCGCCGCGCGCCTGGCCGGGGCCCACGATTTCATCCTGCGCCTGCCGCGGGGCTACGACACGGTGCTGGCCGAAGCCGGCAGTTCGCTGTCCGGCGGCCAGCGGCAACGCATCGCCATCGCCCGGGCGCTGATGGGCGATCCGCGGATTCTGATCTTCGACGAGGCCACCAGCGCCCTGGACGACGAATCCCAGGCGCTGATCCAGGACAACATGGCGCGCATCGCCCAGGGGCGCACGGTGATCGTCATCGCCCATCGCCTGTCGGCGGTGCGCCAGTGCCAGCGCATCATCGCCCTGGAGCAGGGGCGTATCAGCGAGTCGGGCAGCCACCACGAGCTGCTGGCCCGGGGCGGTTGCTATGCGCGCCTGTGGGCGCTGCAACAGGCGCTGCGCAAGGAGGGCGAATGATGGGCGGTTCATCGACCTTTTGGCGGCGCGCCTGGCAGCGGCTGCGCGCGGCGCCGGCGGCGCTCGAGCGCAGCCGCGACGAATACGAGTTCCAGCCCGGTTACCTGGAAATCGTCGAGCGCCCGCCGGCGCCCTGGGCCCGCGGCACGGCCCTGGTGCTGGTGCTGGCGATCCTGCTGGCGCTGGGTTGGGCGACCCTGGGCTTTCTCGATATCCATGCCAGCGCCGCCGGGCGCCTGATGGTCTCCAGCTACACCAAGGTGATCCAGGCCCACGAGGCGGGCGAGGTCCGGGCGATCCACGTCCGCGACGGGCAGCGGGTCCAGGCCGGCGAGGTGCTGGTGGCGCTGAACCCGATCGGCATCGATGCCGAGCTGAGCGAGTTGCGCGCCCAGCTGGCGTTCAAGCGCCTGGAACTGGCCCGGGCCCAGGCCCTGCTGACCACGGACCCGTTGCACAGCTACCAGGCGCCCCCGGGGCTGGACCCGGAGCAAGCGGCGCAAGCGCGGGAGCAGCTGGCCAGCACCTGGAAGGAAATCAGCGCCAACCTGGACAGCCTCAACGCCGAGATCGCCATCAATCAGGCCAGCCAGCAGGCGCGCAGCAGCGAGATCGCCGCCCTGGGCAAGCTGGCCAGTAACGTCCGCCGTCGCCTCGACGCGCGCCGGGCGATGGCGGCCGAACAGCTGATGCCCCGGGTCGAGCTGCTGGAGCAGGAAAAGGAGCAACTGGAGGTCGAGCGTTCCCTGGCCCAGCAACACGCCGAGCTGCAAGTGCTCAAGGCCCAGGCCCTGAACCGCCGGGAGCAGCGCGACAGTTTCCTGGCCCGGACCCGGCGCGAGCAGCATGACGCGCTCAACCGCGCCCGCCAGGACATCGCCGTGCTCGAGCAGCAACTGATCCGCGGCCGCGACCGCCAGCGCCTGCAAACCCTGCTGGCGCCGGTGGACGGCGTGGTCCAGCAACTGGCGGTGCACACCCTGGGCGGCGCGGTGCAACCGGCGCAGCAACTGATGGTGATAGTGCCCGAGGGCGCCGAGCTGGACGCCGAGGTCATGGTGTTGAACAAGGACGTCGGTTTCGTCAGGGCCGGCCAGCCGGTGGAGATCAAGGTCGACGCCTTTCCCTACACCCGCTACGGCACCCTGCGCGGCACGGTGGCCCATGTCTCCGGCGACGCCATCAAGGACGAACAGCAGGGCCTGGTGTTCCCCACCCGGATCCGCCTGGAGCGGGCCGCCATCGCCGCGGGGCAGGGCTGGCTGCCGTTGCAGGCCGGCATGAGCGTGACCGGCGAGATTCGCACCGGCGAGCGGCGGGTGATCAATTACCTGCTGGGGCCGATCCGCGAGTACCAGTCCGAAGCATTGCGGGAGCGTTGAACATGACCAGCGCATTCAATCCCGCCGCCGAGTCGCCGCTGCTGTTCGACACCGGCCTGCACGCACTGGCCTGGGCCGCCCGGCGTTTCGACCTGAGCATCAGCGCGGCGCAACTGGAGCACCGCCTGGGGCGCGTCGAAGGGCTGGCCGACAGCCTCGACCTGCGACGCTGCGCCGGCTGGATCGGCCTGCGCGCCCGGGTGGTGCACAGCCAGCCGCAGCGCTTGCAGCACCTGCCGCTGCCGGCCTTGCTGGAAACCAGTCGCGGCTGGGCGGTGCTGGACGCCGTGGAAGGCGAGCGGGTCCGGCTGTTCTGGCCCTTGCAGGGCGTCTGCGAGGATTTGCCCCGGGACGAGCTGGCGCGGCTCTGGCAAGGCTCGGTACTGCTGCTGGCCGAGCGGCATGCCGGGCTCAAGCGCCAGGGGTTCGGCATCGGCTGGTTCCTGCCGTCGATCCTCAAGCACGCGCGGCAGTTTCGCAGCGTGCTGTTGGTGTCGCTGATGCTGCAACTGGTGGCGCTGGTAACGCCGCTGCTGTTCGAGAACATCATCGACCGGGTCCTGGTCAGCCGCGGCCTGTCGAGCCTGCAAGTGCTGGGCCTGGCCATGCTGGCCCTGGCGCTGTTCGAGCCGTTGTTCGGCTTCCTGCGTTCCTGGCTGTTCAGCAATGTGGCGAGCAAGATCAACGCCGAGCTGTCCGCCCGGCTGTACCAGCATCTGGTGCAGTTGCCGCTGGGGTATTTCCAGCAGCGGCAGACCGGCGAAATCATCGCCCGGGTCGGCGAGATGCAGCAGATCCGCCAGTTCCTCACCGGCTCGGCCCTGACCCTGGTGCTGGACCTGGCCTTCTGCGGGCTGTTCGTTGCCGTGATGTACGCCTACGCGCCGCTGCTGACCTGGGTGGTGGTCGGCTCCCTGGCCCTGTATTTCGTCTTGTGGCTGTGCGTCGGGCCCTTGCTGCGCAGCCGGGCGCTGCGCGAATACGAGCTGAACGCGGCCAACACCGCCTTTCTCACCGAGGCCGTGACCGGCATCGAGACCATCAAGACCGGGGCCGTCGAAAGCGGCTTCCAGCAGCAGTGGCAACGGCAGCTGGCGGCCTACGTGCGGGCGGCGTTCCACACCCGCATCGTCGGCATCTGGGCCGGGCAGGGCATCGGCCTGATCCAGAAGCTCACGGCGGCGCTGCTGCTGTGGTGGGGGGTGATGCTGGTACTGGACGGCCAGTTGAGCCCCGGCCAGTTGGTGGCCTTCAACATGCTGGCCGGGCATGTGGTGGAGCCGATCCTGCGCCTGGCCCAGGTCTGGCAGGACTTCCAGCACACCCTGATTTCCCTGCGCCGGCTGGGCGACATCCTCGACACCGAAGGCGAAAGCGGCAGCGGCGGGCTGGCCTCGGTGCCGGCCTTGCAGGGCGGTGTGAGTTTCCAGGGCGTGCGCTTTCGCTATGAGGAAGACGGCCAGGAGATCCTGCGCAACCTCGACCTGGAGATCCGCCCCGGGGAATTCGTCGGCATCACCGGGCCTTCCGGTTCCGGCAAGTCGACCCTGACCCGCCTGTTGCAGCGCCTCTACGTACCCCAGCACGGCCGGGTGCTGGTGGACGGCATCGACCTGGCCATCGCCGACCCGGTGGCCCTGCGCCGCAACATGAGCGTGGTGCTGCAGGAGAGCGTGCTGTTCGCCGGCAGCGTCGCCGACAACATCCGCCTGTGCCGGCCCCAGGCCAGCGACGCCGAAGTGCGGCAGGCCGCCAGCCTGGCTGGGGCGGCGGGCTTTATCGAAGCCCTGGCCCAGGGCTACGAGACCCCGGTCGGCGAGCGCGGCGGCCAGCTCTCGGGCGGCCAGCGTCAGCGCATCGCCCTGGCCCGCGCGCTGCTGACCAACCCCGGGATCCTGCTGCTGGACGAGGCCACCAGCGCCCTGGACTACGAGTCGGAAGCGGCGGTGATGGAGAACCTGCAGGGCATCGCCCGCGGCCGCACGGTGATCAGCGTCGCCCATCGCCTCAATACCCTGCGCCATGCCGACCGGATCCTGGTCATCGACCACGGCCGGGTGCTCGAGCAAGGCAGCCACGAACAACTGCTCGCCCTGGATGGCGTGTATGCCCGGCAATGGGCCCTGCAGATGAAGGATTGATCGCAGGCCCACCGACGGCAGGAGTAGCGACGAACCAGGCATGTCTCCCCACCCCCGATAGCCGTATCGACAAGCAGCCTTTCGCGCGGCGGAGGGCTTCGCTCAAACAGACAAAGGATCACTGTAATGGCTTCCATGTCCAAGGACTTCACGCGCCTGCTCAATACCCTGATCGATCAGCAGATCAAGGCGGCAGGACGGCAAACCGAATGGTTCAACATGAGCGCCGGCGAGCGCGCCGAGTACGTCGGCCAGGTCGGCGAGCGCCTGCTGGAAATGCAGCAGAGCACCCTGAGCGTGCTGGCCGCCCAGCACTTCCAGATGCAGGACAACCCGGTTTCGGTCGGCGACCAGTTGCAGACGCTCCAGCAGCGCCGCAAGCAGATGAACGCCATCCCCGACACCCCGGCCACCAGCGCCTACAAGCAGCAGCTGGACCGCGACATTCTGTTGTACAGCCGCCAGCAGACGGCCATCACCCACTACGACAGCACCTGGAACAAGGCCCTGGCGCTGCTCAGCCCCGGCGGCGCCAAGCAGCTGGAGGCCAAGGGCCTGAAGGCCGACGCACTGGCCAAGCAGGGCAAGCTCGACGCGCGGATCAAGCGCCTGGAAAAGCAGCTGAGTGTCCAGGTGGCCGACACCACCTTCAGCCAGGCCTACGTGACGCTGTTTTCCGAGTTGCAGGCTTACAAGGAAGTCAGCGCCCGCTATAACGCCCTGCTCAAGGCCGCGCCGGCGCAGCAAGGCGCGGCGTTCGGCGCGCTGGCCGTCCCGCCGCGGGCCTCGGACGAGCTGCCGGTGAACATTTCCCTGCTGATGATGGAGGAGCGCCCCGGCTATATCCGCATGAACGTGGCGCTGGTCAATGCCAGCACCGACGGGCGCTTCAAGGACTTCTTCCTGGAGAACGGCCGGCTGGTGGTGCCCACCGACGGGGTGCTGAATTTTTCCTTCGGCACCGCGGCCCGCTCCCTGGCCTGGCAGCAGCAGTACCGGCTCAAGAGCGAGCCGCCGTCCATGCGCTCGCCGACCCAGACGCCGATCCGCTCGGTACTGGTCAAGACTGCTTTCGTCGAACAGTACTTCGCTCACCATCTGGTGTCGGAAAGCTCCCTGCGCGAAGGCTTCAAGGCCCAGGTGCTGGGCGATGGCCGCAAGCTGCTGCTGACCAGCGTCGACCGCAAGGTGCCGAACCAGGTGGGCATCCAGGTTTCCGGTCAGTCGCCGACCACCACCGTCACCCGCGAAGTGCCCCTGGGCAGCGCCCTGGGCGAGCTGATCAACCAGAACGCGGACATCGCCAGCTTCCAGACCATCGGCCTCGAAGACTTCCGCCAGAACAGTTACCACCCGGACCGCGACGGACTGTTCGTCAATATCCGCGAGCTGGAGCGCTCGGTGGGTTTCGCCGAGCGCCAGTACCTGCTGGAAATGCCCCAGGGCGGCGACTTCCGCGCCGCCACGCCTTTTGCCGTGATGACCGTCGACGGCGACAAGGTCAGCAGCAGCCACTTGAGCAAGGCCCAGACCGAGACCTTGTACCAATACAACGCAGCGTTTTTCGACAAGCTGGAGCAGTTGCGCGAGGGCGGGATCAAGGCCAGCCGGCTGTTCGAAGGCAGCCGCGAGCGCGCCACCTTCGTGCAACAGCTGACGCGCCTGCTGGAACGCAACCACATCACCCCGGCCGGGGTCCTGGCGCCGGAGCACAGCCGCAGCAGCCTGCGCGATATCAAGGGCAACAACCTGAACAAGGTGCTGTGGGAGCAGGCCTTCGCCGCGTCGGTCTGGCAGAGCCGCGACAACGATGCGCTGCTGTTCGGCCTGGCGACCCGCCTGGCCAAGGATCCGGCAGCGGCCAAGGTCCTGCAGGGCGGTTATGTGCAGAGCGACATCGCCCAGGCCAAATTGCTCCTGGCGCCGCTCTACGAGCAGTGGCACGCCCAGGCGGCGGACGCCGAGACCCGGCGGGTCGCGGCCGCCAACGCGGCGCAGCATCCGAACAACCCGAGCGTGCAGGTGTTCGACCGGGTCGCGGTCGAGCGCTCGGTGGACGACCGGCTGTTCAGCCTGTTGCTGCACGGTCAGGAGGGCCTGGAAGGTGTCGACGGGGCCTTGCGCCCCAGCATCGAAGCGCTGCTGGCCAGCGATGCCGGCCGCAGCCTGCGCAAGCAGGCGCTGTTCCACGCCCTGCGCCCGCTGGCCGACAGCTATTCCAAGGCCGCGACTCCGATCAATCCCCATGCGGCGCTGACCTCGCCAGGCGGCGCCGACAAGGTGGTGATCAACAACCGGCTGAACCAGCCCGACCCTTACCTGATCCTCAATACCCACCCGGAGCAGGCCCAGGCCGATGCCACGTACCGGATCGAGGACGACAAGTACCGCAGCTACAACCAGTTCCGGCCCGACCCCGGCAATGAGGCCACGCGCTACATGAACGACCTGGACACGCCGTTCGTGGGCGGGATTTCCGGGACCACCCAGACCGTCAGCAATGTCTTGCCGGAGCTGTTCGGCGGCGCCCTGAGCGTCAAGCAGTACTGGCAGTTCCAGATGGCCAACGCGGCGTTCATGATCCGTAACGGCTATCACTCGTTCTTCGAGACCCTGTATGTCGCCGCGCGCTACGAGCCCCAGGGCCAGGGCAGTATCGGCCAGGAGTTGCTGCAGCTGTTCGACCGCTACCGGGCCGAAGGCCGCCAGGAGGCGTTGCAGGGGCAGCTGTACGACGGCGTGATGGCGCGGGTCCTGCCGCTGGTCAACCAGGGCCTGGCGCCGGCCGAGGAGTTCCATCCGCCGCGCTTCACCGAGATCGGGCCGATGCCGGCGCTGCTG
Organism: Pseudomonas sp. NPDC089530; assembly: GCF_050280705.1. NCBI lineage: Bacteria > Pseudomonadati > Pseudomonadota > Gammaproteobacteria > Pseudomonadales > Pseudomonadaceae > Pseudomonas > Pseudomonas sp. NPDC089530. The sequence continues at coordinate 50,828 of NZ_JBNNVU010000020.1, forward strand.
GGCAAGGCGGCGCAGGACCTGCAGCTCAAGACCGGGCTGGCCTCGCTGGGGGCCGGGTTCGAGGCGCGCCAGGGCAGCGCCGATATCCGTCAGTTCGCCGCCGATCCCGCCGGGTTCGCCCAGACCCACACGCTCAGCGCCGAGGCGCTGGTCAAGTCCGGCCGCCTGCCGGCCGAGGGCGATGCGCAACTGGTGAAGGTCGCGCCGAACCTCTACGAGCTGGAATACACCGAGCGCGGCGCCAATGAAGTTACCGCCAGCGGCGACAGCGTGCCGGCGTACTTTCTCGGCTACAACGGCCCCAACCAGGCCAATGCCGCGCCGGCCTACGTGGACATTCCCAAGCATGCGGCGGCAGGCAGCTTCCTCTTCACCGGCACCCTGTCGGGCTGTTCCCTGGTGGTCACCAGCCTGGACGCCAACACCTTCCGGGTCTACCACGACGGCCGGGTCAACAGCTCGCTGCTGTACGACAACGTGGTGATGGCGGTCGACTACAAGGACTACCAGGTGGCCGGCACCGCCGAGGGCCTGGCCGCGGCCTACATGCAGTACGTCGACGGCCAGTGGCAGCTGGTGTTCCAGCGCCAGGAGTACCGGCGCGAAGGGCAGACGGTCTGGCCGCAGTTGCGCGAGGGCGCGCAGCCGTTGTCGATCCAGACCGCCGACAGCCAGGTGCTGGAGCGCAACCGGACCGAGTTCGCCGCCTACCGCGAGCGGGTCCACCAGGACCTGAAGAAGGTTGCGGGGCAGTTCGGGGTGTCGGTCGAAGGGGTGGCCGACGGCGTCTACAGCGACGGCGCCTTTACTCCCGAGCATCCGGCGATCGCCGCCTGGACCCGGCTGCGCGAAGCGGTCCAGGCCAAGGTCAACGCCGATATCGAGCAACTGGCCGACAAGCGCTACCAGCTGCAACAGGAGCGCCGCGGCGCCAGCGACAAGGGCCTGATCGACCAGCAGATCAAGCAGCTCAACCTCACCCAGGACTACTACCGGGCGCAGTACGACCCGGTGCTGCGCGAAGCCGGCTCCGTGGAAAAGACCTGGCTCTGGCAACAGATCAAGGCCAAGGACGGCAGCGCCGCGGTGGTGCGCACCGGCGATGCGGCCCTGCAGGGCGGGGGCGCGGAGCGCGCCAGCAGCGTGGGCGAGCGCTATGCCATTGCCGAGGCCTATCAGCGCGGCGCGCGGGGCACGGCGTTCAGCGACGGCTTGCGCAGATTCCGCGAGATCGAGATTCCCGGGGTCAACGATAAGATGTCGTCCCTGGAGATGAAGCGGCTGTTCCTCGACGGCCAGCTGAGCCCCGAGCAGCGCGGCGCCCTGAGCGGTCGCATCAGCGAAACCAGCCAGGCCGAATACATCGACAAGGTCCTGCGCCAGACCGCGGTGTTCAGCGAAGACTTCCACGGCGCCGGCAGCGTCTTCGACCGGCTGGTGCCCCAGGACTTCTATCTGTCGCTGGTCGGCGACCGTTCCGGCGGCCGCTGCTACCCCCTGGTCAGGGCGATGGCCGTGGCCCTGGCCAGCGGCGGCGAGACCGGGGTCAACAGCCTGGTGCAGAAGCTGTTCCTGGCCTCGGCCGCCCCCGAGGCGGGCAGCTCGACGCTGCTCAAGAACAGCCTGATCCGCCTGCATTCCAATGTCGAAGCGGTCCAGGCGTCGAAGGAGCTGGGGCAGTTCAAGCTGGCCGAGGTGGTTGCGCGCCTGGCTTCCGCCAGCGGCACCTCGATGTTCGCCCTCAATACCCAGAACCACTCGATGATGGTGGGCAGCACAGCCACCGCCGAAGGTCGGCGCTTCTATTTCTATGACCCGAACGTGGGGATTTTCGCCTTCGACTCGACCAAGGCCTTGACCAAGGCCATGCAGCAGCACCTGGTGACGCGCAAGCTGGCGGCGCACTACGGCTCGTTCGGCAGCCAGTCGCAGCCGACCTTCAACCTGGTGGAGATCGATACCGGCAAGATGGCCGAGGTGCCGGTGGGCAGCGGGCTGAACGTGGCCGACCTGTCCCGGCCCGAGGAACTGGCGGACGTCATCGGCCAGCAGCGCCAGGTCGAACAGGTGGTCGACGCCCGGCAGCGGGTCAGCGAAGACCTGCGCCTGGGCACGGCCTTGACCACCTTCGACGCCGAGCGGTGGGGCGAGCGCTTCGAAGCCGCCAGCACCCGGCTGGCCCGGGAGCACCAATTGGGCAGCCAATGGATACCGATCATTGCCAACATCGAGGAACAGAAGGAGGGCGGCTATCGGGTCCAGTTCATTGATCGTGACCAACCCGAGCAGACCCGCTGGCTGGCCACCGACGATGGCACTTTTGTCGAGTTCCGCCGTTTCGTCGATGAGCACATGCGGGTGTTCAACGAGCACTTCACCCTGGAGCATGGCCAGATACGGCCCCGTGCCGGGGTCGGCGAAGCGGCGCCGGTGGACGGCCTGAACGCCGGCTTCGCGGTACAGACGCTGATCCAGTGGTTTGCCGACAAGAACCGTAAAGACGCGGCCCAGGGCACGGTTTCGCCGGATCTGGCCACTGCGCTGAAGATCCACAGCTACCTGGGCCTGGCGCAGATCGGCCATGGCACCTTGCAGGATGTGGCCAAGGTCACCGAACTGGTGCAAACCGCATTGCGCGGTGAAGCCATGGCCGCGCAAACCTCGCTCAAGGACTTTGCCTCGACCCTGGGCCACACCGTCAACGAAGGCGCGGGGGTGTTGTTCGGCGGAGCCATGGTCGGCCTGGACGCCTACGAGCTGGCCCATGCCGAGAACGATGTGCAGAAAGCGGTGTTCGGCACCCAGCTGGCGTTCGACTCGGCCAGCTTCGTCACCGGCGTGGCCGGGGCCGGAGCCGGGCTGGTCGGCGCCTCGACCGCGGCGGCGGTGCTGGGCGGTGCGGGGGTGATCCTCGGCGGCCTGGCGGTGGGCTTCACCGCCCTGGCGCAAGCCTTCGGCGCGGTGGCCGAAGACGCCAAGGCGGTTGGCCGTTACTTCGACACCCTCGACCAGGCCTACAAGGGCAACGGCTATCGCTATGACCAGGAGAAGAAGGTGCTGGTGCCGCTGGCCGGCGCGGTGGTCAAGCGTCTCGACCTGCGCAACGGCCAGATCGGCTTCGACAGCCAGTACATCTACCGCACGCACCACGGTTCCACCGGCTCGGGGGCGATCAACTACTTCTTCTGGGCCGGGGACTTCCCGCGGATGATCCACGACCGCGGCCAGGCGATCGAGGTGCGCAGCGGCATCGGCTACAAGGACGCCACGCGCACCCTGGAGCACGGCGACAGCACGGCGGTGATCCTGCCGGGCACGCCCAAGTCCTACATCAGCTACGAGTACATGATCCTGCCGGGGTCCACCACCCGGCACGACACCGGTTTCGACGTGATCCGCCGGCTCGAGGAGGACCGGCGCTTCGACTACGACTTCTACATTTTCCCGAGCGAAGAGACGATCCGGCGGATTCGCCAGGAGTATGTCGACACCCCGATCGAGGTGGTGCTCGATTCGCGCAACCGGCAGTTGATCGTCCCCGAGCTGCCCAAGGAACTGCACGGCTACCTGCGCTACGAGATCAAGGGCGCCGGCGGCGAATACCTGATCGGCCTCAACGAGGGCACCCAGGTCAAGCTCACCAGCGAAAATGCGGCAGCGGGCCCGGACGTCCACCTGGGCGATATCCATCCGCTCGACGGCCAGCCGCGGGATGTGCGCTACGACGTGGCCAGCGGCAAGCCTTCGCGTTGGATCATCGACAGCAGCCAGCTGGCCAGCGACAGCATCAGCGTCTCGAAGAACCGGCTGGTGGTCGGCGGCGTGACGGTCGAGCTCGATCCGGCGCAGAACGGCCGGGTGCTGGTGGTCAACGGCAAGGGCGAGGTGCGCGAAGTCGATTTCGCCGGCCTGACCACCCAGGTGGTGGTGGAGGACGCGAGCAAATGGCAGGTGTCGGGCCAGCGCATCGAGCAGCACCTGAGCGATCTGGCCAAGGCCCATCAGCTGCACGGCCAGTATGTGACGGTGGAGAACTACAGCCACCAGGGGCGCGATGTCGGCCGGGCGTTCTACGACGTGGCCAAGGACCGCATGCTGTTCACCGACACCCAGGTGGCGCAGGCCAAACAAGCCCAGCTGGGGGCGGTGGTGGGCGAGCATGCCTACTTTGTCGACGCCGAGAACGCCGCGGCGTGGCGCGTGGATATCGCCACCGGCAAGGTCGATGCGCAGTTCGCCCCTTCGTTCAACCAGAGCGCGGGCCGGATCAGCCGGTTCTGGCAAGAGGGCGACGCGGTCTACCTGGCCCGGCGCTATCAGCTCAAGGAGCGCGAGGCCGAGCTGAACTTCCGCATCATCGGCGATCGGATGGAACTGGTCGGGGTGGTCGGCGATGACGCATTGCTGCAACTGTCGGCGCGCACCGGCCAGCATGGCGATGCGCTCAAGGCCATGCTCCAGGGCTATGAGAGCCAGGTCACCCAGCGGACGACGCCGGTATACAACCTGGGCGCGCCGCTGCTGGAGCCGACTGCCGCAGCGCTGGTGACGGTGTTTGGCCTGGACAACGCGAAAGTGGCGCACCGCTACTGGGTGCGCACCGGCGACGGCACGGTGATCAAGCCGAACCTGGCGCCCCCGGCGGGTCAGCAGCCGGTGGATGCCCAGGGCAAACCCCAGAGCGCCTGGCCGATTCCGGCGGACCTGGTGTTCGCCGGCAGCATGCCGCAGCTCGCTGGCCAGGAAGTGTTTTTCTTCTACAGCCAGAAGCAGAAGGTGCTGTTCCGCCAGGAAGGGCCGGGGCAGAAGGTCCTCGACGGTAGCCAGCCGAGCGCCTTGCGCCTGGCCATACCGGCCCTGGCCAATGTGCTCGAACTCAACGGCCATCTGGTGGCGGTGACCGAGGACGGGCTTGTCGCACGGATCGAAGCGACAGGGCGCCTGAGTTATGAAGCGGTCAACGAGCATTGGCTCAAGGGCCGTAGCACCTGGTGGAAGGACCTGGCCAGTGTCAACGGCAGCGACGCCACCCTGGCGGTATTCGGAGCCAAGGGCGCCGATGGCAAAAGTGCGCTGCCGGTGTGGTACCACAACGGCCAGGTGGTGGTGGCGTCCGCCGCGCTGCAAGGCAAGCCGCTGCAGTTTCTCGGCTTCGACAGCGCCAGCTCCAGCGCGCGGCTGTTCGAGCCCGAGAGCGGCAAGCTCTACCTCCAGGCGCCGCTGACGGTCGAGGCGCTGGCGACGGCGTTCGGCAGCGATGAGGTGCTGGAAGCCACGGCCCAGCTGCCTGCGGCCACAGTCCTGCTGCCCGAGCTGCGGTTGCGGGAGGCGGTCCAGGTCGATGCCGGCCTGCGCCTGACCACGGTCAAGGGGGAAGTCCTGCTACGGGCCGATAACGGCGAGGTGCAACTGGTGGCGCTCGACAAGGGCTGGCAGCAGGAACATCTCGGCCAGTTGCCCCAGGCACTGGCCGCGGCGGCCGCCCAGTGGCGCACCAAGGGTGTGCTGACCTTGCAAGGCAGCGACGTCCAGGGCTGGTTCGATGTCGCCAGCGGCCAGGTGTTCAGCAGTGTCGGCATGCCAGCCGCGAGCGACCGGCGCTTTGTCGGGGTCGCTGCCGGGACGTCGGGCGTGGCGTATGTCTACAGCCCGACGGAGCAGGCGCTGTACCAGGTCGGGGCAGGCGCTGCGCAGAGGCTCAACCGCTACACCCAGGTCGAGCGTATCGGCTCTTCGCTGCTGCTGCGGGGCGGGGGCGCCGGCAGTCGCCAGGACGACCTGGCGCCGCCGCTGATCGCCGGGGTCGACAGCGTGGTGCTGCACGGTGGGGCCGATAGCGACACCTACCGCTTCGACCGGGCGGCCTGGGCGCATTACCGCACGGTGGTCATCGACAACGATGACGCCGGCCGGGCCCTGGACCGCCTGATCCTGCCGGTGGCCGACGGGCAGAACATCCTCGTCAGCCGTCAGGGCGAGGATGTGCTGCTGACCGACGCCGGCACCGGCACCGCGCTGGTACTGCGCCAGGTGCTGGGCAACGAGGCCGCGGCGCACCGGCATTTGCAGCTCGAGCTGCAAGGGGACTCGTCGGTGATCAGCGTCGAGCGCCTGGTCAAGGGCCTGGCCCAGACCGGCTCGACCCGGCACGGCGTGTTCGAGCTGTCGTCGGTCGGGCGCCAGCCGCTGCTGGCCGCCGATGCCGTGGCCACGGCGACGGACGTGGAGGGTCCCAGCCTGGCCAAGCTGAGCGGGGCCATGGCGGCGTTCGCCGACACCGGCGGCGCCCGCGAACACCTGCCGCAGAACCGCCAGGCCGCGCAAGCGGTGCTGGTGCCATCCCTGTCTTGAGTTAGCAGGAGAACCGCAGGAGGGGTGCAACGCCTCTCCTGTCTTGCGACGCCGGACGCCACGTTCCGGCCCTTTTTCTTGTGTAGATGCAGACCATGATCGACTCCATGATTTCGCCACAGCGAGCCCTTGCCGGCTGGCTGTTCGCCTTCCCGCTGCTGGTCGCTCCCCTGGCGGGCGCCGCCGGGCAACCGCCGCCCAGCGACCTGTGGCGGGTGTACCTCGACGCCCATGAGCACAACAGCGCCCTGGCCGCCGCCCGTGCCGACCAGGCCGCCCGCGCCGAGGCGGTGCCCCAGGCCCGGGCCGGCCTGCTGCCCACGCTGTCGGCCAGCGCCGAGCTGAACAACACCGCCACCTCCCTGCAGCAGCCGCGGCAGGACACCCAGCGCAGCGGCACCAGCTACCAGGCGGTCCTCAACCAGCCGATATTCCGCGCCGACCGCTGGTTCGCCTTCAAGGCGGCCGAGGCCGAGGACCAGCAGGCCCGGCTGGAACTGGCGGCCGCCGAGCAGAAACTGATGCTCGACAGCGCCCAGGCCTATTTCGGCCTGCTCAAGGCCCAGGACGCCCTGGCGGCGGCCAAGGCCGAAGAAGCGGCGCTCAAGCGCCAGCTCGAACTGGCCGAGAAGGGCTTGCAGTTCGGCCTGTCGGACCGCACCGATGTGCTGCAGGCCCAGGCCGGGCACGACACCGCCCAGGCCAACCGGATCGTTGCGCAAAAGCGCATGGACGACGCCTTCGAGGCGCTGGACACCCTGACCCACCAGCAGTACGCGGCGATCCAGGGCGTGCGCCACGATATGCCGGTGCTGTTGCCCGAGCCCAACGATGCCCGGCGCTGGGTCGATACCGCGGTGCGTCAGAACCTGACCCTGCAGGCCAGCCAGCACGCCCTGGAAGCGACGCAGCAGACCCTGAGCGCGCGCAAGGCCGGGCACGCGCCGACCCTGGACGCGGTGCTGCGCTACCAGACCGGCGACAACGACAACCTGGGCTATGGCAACAGCGATATCCGCGGCAGCGGCTACGGCGGCAGCGTCGAGCAGCGCTCGGTCGGCCTGCAGTTGAACATTCCGCTGTTCAGCGGCGGTCAGACCCGTTCCCAGGTGCGCGAGGCCTACCAGCGGATGAACCAGCGCGAGTACCTCAACGACGACCTGCGGCGGCAGGTGGTGGAGCAGACCCGCAACCTGCATCGCGGCCTCAACAGCGGCGTCGATCAGGTCCGCGCCCGGCGCCAGTCGATCATCTCCAACCAGGGCGCGGTGCTGGCCTCGCAGCTGGGCTTCCAGGTCGGCACCCGCAATATCGTCGATGTGCTGGAGGCGCAGCGCCAGTTGTACAACGCCGTGCGCCAGTACAACGACAGCCGCTACGACTACATTCTCGACACCCTGCGGCTCAAGCAGGCGGTGGGGACCTTGTCGCCCCAGGACCTCAAGGCGCTTTGTGATTACCTCAAGGCGGACTACGATCCCGACCGCGACTTCCTGCCGCCGGAGTTTCCGCGCCGGCTGGCGAGGCTCTAGCCGCGCCCGTCGCGGCGCCGGGTATCAGGGATTCATCAGGAAAAGGGACAAGCCGTTGCACAGGTTCATGAGCTTCTTCGACAACAACAGGCGCTGCTGCTACGCCCTGGGCGTGGCGCTCGCGGTGGCCGGCGCGGTGGCGCTGGGCGATTACTACCGCTTGCAGGTCGAGGACGTCTACCAGGCCAGTATCCAGGCGCAGGCCCGGGAGGAGGCGGCGGACCTGCAGCAGTGGAAGTCCGACGGTTTCGCCATCGGCGCGCTGTCGATCCTCGGGCGCCACAACCCCTCGCTCAAACGGGTGATCCAGGAACGCGAGCCGTCCGCCGAGCTGATGGAGCGGGCGACCATTCCCCTGAAGACCCTGTCCATGGTGGTGGGCGCCAACCATGCGTTCGTCCTCAACCGCGACGGAGTGGTGGTGGCGGCCTATGACCCGCAGGGCCAGGCGCCGCTGGGGCTGAACGTGGCGTTCCGGCCGTACTTCAAGGTCGCCCTCAAGGGCGGCAGCAGCGTCTATGGGGCGATCAGCGTCTCCACCGGCACCCGCATGTTCTACATGGCGGTCCCGGTCTACGAGTCGCGCACGCGCCAGGACCAGGTGATCGGGGTGCTGGTGGCGCGCTTCGACGCCAGGATGCTCGATGCCAGCCTGAACAAGCAGTACGGCGAAGACTTGAAGCTGATCCTGTCGCCCAGCGGTGTGGTGCTGGCCGCCAGCGCCCCGGCATTGCTGCTCAAGGCCGACCGCGACTGGCCGGCCGGCGGGTTCGGCGGTGAAGTGCGCCGGCAGTTCGGCGACTACCCGTTCGCGGGCGGCGTGCCCCAGCGCCTGCCGTTCGACACCCGGCAGCCGGTGGTCAGGCTGGAGGGCCGGCGCTATGCCCTGTCCCGGGTCGACTTCGACTGGAACGATCCGAGCGGTCCCTGGACCCTGGTCACCCTGGGCGACCTCGACGCGGTCCTGCCTGCCGAGCAGGTGTTGCTGATCAAGGGCTTGAGCGCCGTGGTGTTTCTGCTGCTGCTGTGGGGCGGCCTGCGGCGCCTGACCGACGCCCGCCGGCACAAGCGCGATGTGGCGCAGATCGAGCAGAGCGAACGGCGCCTGGACCTGGCCCTGCAGAGCGGGGCGCTGGGGCTGTGGGACTGGAACGTCAGCCTGGGGATCGTCATCAACAACGATGTCTGGCTGCGGATCCTCGGCTACAGCAAGGAGGAGCTGGACCGGACCTTCGGCAACGGCCTGGACCGCTGGGCCTGCCTGGTGCATCCGGAAGACCGCGAGCCGGTCATGGCCAGGCTCCGGGCGCACCTGAACAACCAGGCCGACGAGTACCGGGCCGAGTACCGCATGCGCAGCAAGAGCGGGCGCTGGTTGTGGGTACTGGACATCGGCCGGGTCATGCAGCGCGATGCCAACGGCACCCCCAGCCGGGTCACCGGCGTGTTGCAGGACATCACCCGCTCGGTGGAGGCGCAGCGCGCCATCGTGCATAACCAGACCAAGCTGCAGTCGATGATCGCCAATATTCCCGGGGTGGTGTTCCGCAGCCTGCCGGACCCTGCGCGGCAGATGATCTTCGTCAGCGAGGCGATCGAGGACCTGAGCGGCTTTGCGGCGGCGCACTTTCTCGGCGGGCACAGCTATCGCGAGCTGGTCCACCCCGACGACCTGGAGATTTTCCAACGCAGCCTGGACAGCGCCAGCTACATGCTCGAATACCGGATCGTCACTGCCACCCAGGAGGTGCGCTGGGTCTACGACAAGGGCCAGACCATCGTCGCGGACGGTGTTCCGCAGTACCTGGACGGGGTGATTTTCGACATCAGCGAGCGCAAGGCGGTGGAAGCCCAGGTCCAGCAATCGCGGCGCGACGCGGAACTGGCGACCCAGGCCAAGTCGGAATTCCTCGACAGCATGTCCCACGAGATCCGCACGCCGCTGAACGCCATCATCGGCATGGCCCACCTGGCGCTGGACCGGCCCCTGGAACGGGCGCAGCGCGAGTACCTGGAGAAGATCGACCGCGCCGCCAGGCACCTGGTGGGTACCATCAACGGCGTGCTCGACCTGTCGAAGATCGAAGCCGGCAAGCTGAGCATGGAGCAGGTCTGCTTCGACCTGCGGGAACTGGTGGACGACGTGTTGCTGCTGGTGCGCCAGCGCGCGCAGGAGAAGGGGCTGCGCTTGCGCCTGGACATACCGGCCGCGCTGCCGCGGCGCTATGTCGGCGACCCGCTGCGCCTGGCCCAGGTGCTGACCAACCTGGTGGACAACTCGATCAAGTTCACCGCGGCCGGCCATGTCTCCATCGGCGCGTGCCTGGTGCGCCAGTGGAACGACAGCCTGCTGCTGTGTTTCAGCGTCAGCGACAGCGGAGTCGGCATCAGCGACGAGCAGCAGGCGCGGCTGTTCAATGCCTTTGTCCAGGCGGACCTGTCGATCAGCCGGCGTTACGGCGGCAGCGGCCTGGGGCTGACCATCGCGAAGAAAATCGTGCAGATGATGCAGGGCGATATCTGGGTGCAGAGCCAGCCGGGGCAGGGTGCGGTGTTCAAGTTCACCGTGCGCTTGGGCGTGCCGCCGCTGCAACCACAGGCATCCTCCACCCCGAGCTGTACCGCGCTTGCGCCGCCGTCGGTGGCCGGCGCGGCGGGGCTGTGCACGGTCAACGACTATGCGCGGTTGCTGGCGGGCACTCGGGTGCTCGTAGTGGAGGACAACCGCCTGAACCAGGATGTGTTGCAGGGCCTGCTGCAACGCGCCGGGGTGCAGGTGGTGCTGGCCGACGACGGCGCCGAGGCCTTGCAGCTGCTGCTGGCGGGGGAGCGTTTCGACGGGGTGCTGATGGACTGCCAGATGCCGGTCATGGACGGCTACAGCACCACCCGCAGGATCCGCGGTTACCCGCATTTGCAGGCGCTGCCGATCATCGGCGTGACCGCCAGCAGCCAGGCCGATGTCCAGGGCCGGGCCCTGGCGGCCGGGATGAGCGACCTGGCCAGCAAACCCCTGGATGTCACGGCGTTCTACCGGACCCTGGTGCGCTGGATCAAGGCGCTGGACGCGCCCCCGGCGCAGACCCCGCCAACGCTGCCCGAAGTCGGGCCGCTGGCGCAGTACCCGGGGATCGACACGGCGCTCGGGCTGGCGGTGGTCAACCAGGACCTGGACCTGCAACAGAAACTGCTGAGGGATTTTCGCGACAGCCATCAGGACATCGTCGAGCGCCTGTGGCGCGCCCATGCTGCCGGGGATTTGCGGGCCATCGGCTTTCTGGCCCATGGCCTGCGGGGCGCGGCCGGCAACGTGGGCGCCACGGCGCTCCGCCAGGCCGCCGGGCAACTGGAAGCCCAGTGCGTCGGGGAGGCTGACCTGGCGCCCTTGATTCGCCATCTGGCGCAGTGCCTGGAGACGGTGCTGGCCGGCCTGGCGTCCCTGGCGCCGCCGGGGGCCGGGCCGGTGTTGGAGAGCGGGGGCGAGAGTGAGAAGGGGGGGGAGGGACCGGGCCGCGAGCGGGTGCTCAAGCTCGAGCGCCTGGCCAAGCTGCTGCGCAACCACAACGCGCAAGCCTTGAGCCTGATCGATGAGCTGTGCGGGCAGCAGCCGTGCAGTGCGCTGCTGGAGATTCAGGAGCGGATCTATCGGCTGGAGTTCCAGCAGGCCTACGACCTGCTCGTCGAGCTGCGCGCCGCGCAGGGCTAGCGGGCCGGCTGCGCCAGGTCCAGGTAGCGCGCCATTCGGTCCGTGCAGTGCTCCACCAGGCAGCGATGCAGGGCTCGCAGCGACTCGGTGATTTGCGAGCGGTGCGAGACCACCAGGCTCAGCGGCGCGGCGTCGCCCTGCCAGCCGGGCAGCAGGGGGCGCAGGCGGCCTTCGAGCAGGTCCTCGACCACATTCAGCAGCGGCAGGTAGACCACACCGTGGCCGGCCACCGCCCAGCGCCGCGCGGCATCGCCGTCGTCGCAGCAGAAGTGCCCCTGCACCCGCACGTCCTCGACCTGCCCAGCCCCATGGAAACGCCAGCGAGTTTCTGGCCGGCCGATGCTGTGGCTGATGATGCATTCGTGCTTGCCCAGCTGGTGCGGTGCACCGGGCTCGCCCCGTTCGGCCAGGTAATCGGGGGCGGCGCAGGCGATGAAGTGATGGCGCTTGAGCACGGGCAGCTCCACCAGGTCCAGCGCCAGGCTCTTGCCGTAACGCAGCGCCGCGTCGAAGCGGCCCTTGAGCAGGTCCTCTTCCTTGTCGCTCAGCGCCAGCTTGATATGCAGGCGCGGCCGTTCCTGCTTGAGCCGGGCGAGCAGGTCCAGCAGCAGGTGCCGGCCCAGGTCGGAGGACACCGTGAGTTCGAGCATGCCGTCGTCGTGGGTCAACGAGCGTTTGCCGTTGGCCAGGATCTTCAGGGCGTGCTGCGCGCTCTCCAGGTAGCGCATGCCCTCGGGGGTGAGCTTCATGGCGCGGGTGGAACGGGTGAACAGGCGCACGCCGAGGCGGTTTTCCAGGCGCTTGAGGGCCAGGCTGGCGGCGGCCGGGGTGATCGACATGATGCGCGCGGCGGGCGACAGGCCCTCGAGCTCGGCGATCAGGACGAACAGCTCCAGGTCTGAAAGGTTAGGCATGGACGGGGCTCACGGTTCGCTCAACGGCCGAGAAAGGTCTGGGACGAACTCAGCAAGGCCGCCGCGAGGGCATCCGGGGCGCCGTCGAGGCAACGCTCGAACCCCGGCTGCTGGCTCATCTGCTGCATGGCCTGGGCGTGCCGGCGCTGCAGGTCGGCGCCGGGTTGCAGCAGCGCCAGGTGGTAATCCAGCGCCAGGGCGAACAGCTGGGTCGACACGGGGAGCCGGTCGAGCGTCGCCGGGCTGCAGTCGCCCGTGAGCAAGACCTCGGCCTGGGTGAGTTTCCAGGCGAGGTTGAGCAGCGGGTCTTCCGGGTCGGCGTGGGCGAGGATCTCCTCCAGCAGCAGCCGGCTGCGGGGCAGGGCCCGGTCAAGGGCGATGCCGGGCTGGTTGAGGCCCATCAGGGCCAGGCAGGCGGCGTTGCGCAACGCCGCAGGGTCGCCCTGAGCGACGCTGCTGTCGAGCAGGATGGCCAGGGTGTCGAGCAGGGCCTCCAGGCGGATCAGCGGATGGCTGGCCAGTTGCAGGGCCAGGGCGCTGACGAAGCCGTCGCGCATGTCGCTGGCCGCGGAGGGGCCGACGGCCGCCTGCGGACGGTGCAGGGGCTTGTCGCGATAACCCAGTTGCGCCGCTACCCGGGCCAGTACCACCGGCGGCGAGATCGGCTTGGCGATATAGTCGGCGGCGCCCAGCAGCAGGCCCAGGCGCTCGTCTTCGACGCTGCTGCGCGAGGTCAGGAAAATCACCGGGATGGCCGCAGTCGCGGGGTGGCGCTTAAGTTCGCTGAGGACCTGGAAACCGTCCATCCCGGGCATCAGGATGTCGAGGATGATCAGGTCCGGGCTGGCGCTGCGGGCCAGTTCCAGGCCGCGCTCGCTGTTCTTCGCCAGCAGCACTTCGTATTCGGCGGCCAGGGTTTTCGAGAGCACGATCAGCGACTGCGGATCGTCGTCGATCGCCAGGAGGGTATAGGGCTTGCAAGCGTGCTCGGCGGGCATGGCGGAAGGCCTGGACGGGAGAGGGCGGCAGTTTATCCCATTTGCCTTGCGCTGCCGCGCCGGCGCGTTGCCGCAGGCCCGCCCGGGCGGCTGTCATTCATGGAAGGTATAGCGATCCTTGCCGGTGTGCTTGGACTGGTACAGCGCCTGGTCGGCCTTGACCAGGGCCTGGTTCAGGCTGTCGTTATCGTCCACCCGGGCCAGGCCGATGCTGACGGTCACCGGGTACCGGGTGCGGGCCTGGCGCACCACCTGGCACAGGCGCTCGGCCAGGCGCTCCACGTCGTCGCGGCGCACGCCGGCCAGGTAGATGGCGAACTCCTCGCCGCCCAGGCGCGCATAGTCGAAGTCGGCCATGACCGTGCGGATATCCGCGGCCACCTGCTTGAGCACCTCGTCGCCGATGTCGTGGCCATAGCGGTCGTTGACCTTCTTGAAGTTGTCGACATCGATCATCGCCAGGTAATGGTCATGTTCCCGTGGCTGGGCTTGCAGGCGTTCGTTAGCCTGGGCCATGAACGAGCGGCGGTTGGGGATGCCGGTCAGGGTGTCGTTGTAGGCTTGCTCCAGCAGCAACTTGGACATGATGTAGGTGTGCAGCTTGGCCTGGCGCAGCTTGATGAAGCTGTAGAGGGTCAGGGCAGTCAGGAACAGGGCATAGACCAGGAGCATGACCCCCCGCAGCTCCAGCACCGAGACCCCGGTCATGACGAACGGGTCGAGCAGCAGCCAGGTCAGGGCGATGGTGGCGAAGAACGACCAGCGCCGCAGGGGCAGCACCGAGGCGCCGTAGAGCATGCTCGACGCCCCGAGCAGCAGCCAGTCGGGGCGCAGGGCCAGGGGCAGGCCTTCGATCACCAAGCGGATGCCGGCGCCGATGATCAGCACGAAGACCAGGTTGAGCCACTGGAAGTGCCGGGCCTGCCGGGTGAAACCCAGGAGGAGGGCGTTGATCGCCAGGGCGCCGAGAAACGCCATGGAGTACAGGGTGAAACCCTGCTTGCCCGGGAAGCTGACGATCAGGTTGAACAGCAGCCAGATGCTGATGCTGGCGATGTAGATCAGCAGGCAGAAGCCGTGCAGCCGTTCGAAGTCGTACTGGGCGAACTCGGCCTTGAGGGCCGGCGGGGTCGCCTGTTTCAGCAGTTGCGCTTCAAGGGTCTTGAGCATGGCGGGCCTTGGGTGTGGGCGGGAGAACGAGAACGCTTGGCCGCCTGGCGGGCGCGGGCGCCCTTGGACGTCGCGCGGCGGTTCGTTTCAGGATAGAGGATGTCGTCGACGGCCAGGCTGTGAGCTTGAGGGCGGCGTCCAGGTGGGGAGGGCCACTCGCGGAGCGCCGCTGGCTGAAGGGCTCTCGGGAACGGGAGGCCTCGATGCGACCTCCCCAGCCTGGGCTCAGCCGGCCCGACGCTGTTTGAGTACGGCCTCCTGGGCGTTGGCGGTGCGGGCCGCGGCCGCCACTTCCTTGCGCACGATGGTCTTGCCGATCGGCGCCAGGGCGATGCCCGCGAGCTTCAGGTGCTGGAGGCCGAAGGGAATGCCGATGATGGTGATAAAGCACAGCAGCGCCGAGATCACATGCCCCAGCGCCAGCCAGATCCCGCCGAGCACGAACCAGATCACGTTGCCGATCACCCCCAGGCCACCGGTGCCGATATCGGCCTGCTTGCTCAGCTCGCGGCGGCTGATGGCTTCCTTGCCGAACGGGAAGAACGAGAACGTGCCGATCACGAAACAGGCCCGGCCCCAGGGAATGCCGACGATGCTGATAAAGGCCAGGATGCCCCACAGCCACCAGCACAGGCCCATGAAAATGCCGCCGAGGATAAACCAGAGAAAGTTGCCGATCGCGCTCATGTGAGCTTCCTTGTTTGGGGGGAAGGGTATTGCGCAGGCCCGGTTCGAGGCCTGCGCGGAAGGGTTATTCCTTGCGCCGGGTCAGGCCGGAGACGATCGCCACCAGCAGCAGGCTGATGCCCCAGCCGATGAGGGTTTCGAGCCAGATCAGGAGCCGGATGCCGTGGCCCCATTCGAGATTCTTGAGTTCATCCCAATAGCTGGGGAAGGGCGTCGGTGTGATCGGCCCCCAGTCCTTTTCCTGCTGCAGATCGACCAGTGACAGCAGGATGTCCAGCGAGTAGGCACCGGGGCTGAAACCGGTGTACTCACCGCGCAGGGCCTTGCAGGTGTACCAGTTGCCAATCTCGGCAGGACGTTCGCTGGCGGGGTGGAGGCGTTGCCAGGCCTCGCCATATTCGGGGGTGCAACGGGTGTAAGCCTCGTTCTGGAACACCAGCGGGTTGCTGGGGGCGAAGACCTTGTGTTCGACGGCGGCGTACCAGTAGAGACTGGTGAAGAACAGCCAGATACCCAGGATCCAGGCCAGCAGGCGCATGGGGCGGTAGCCGTAGCCGGTGAGGGCGCCGTAGAGCACGTGGGGAATCAGGCCCATCCAGCGCAGCCCGGGCCACCATTGAGCGGTCCCTTGGCCTACCAGCCCCACTTTGCGCAGCCGCTTCTCGAAGGCGATCCCGACTTTCCGGGCCTCTTCGGCGTGGCCCATTTCTTCGAAGACTTTCTGCAAGTGGCGCCAAGGTTGAGGGCGGAATTTGCTGGCGCTGCCCTTGAGGCCGTCTTGTCCGCTGAAGGCGGCGGTTTGATTGTCCAGCCAGGCAATGCGTGCTTCCGCGTTGAGCGGGGTACGGCTATTGATGAAGTCGTAGGTAAAGCCATTGAGCCATAACTGGTTGCCCCAGGTATCGGCATCATCGATCAGGCTCTTCACATGGGAGCCGCTGAACGCGGCTTTACTCAGCGGTACGGGAAACTCGGTCATTACCAGGGAACTGTCCACTCGCATGCCTTGCGCCGAGAGTGTGTTCCCGCCGTTTCCTTGAAAGTGCGCGCCTCTGAAACTCAGTTGCCCAGCAATACGAGCCCCTGAGATACGCGCCATGCCAATGCTATGGAACCCCAGGTAGACCCCGCCTTTGACGATGATGTTGTCCGCGTTTAAGGCCGGGCCCTTGAGCGCCAGAAATGTGCAGTTCTTGCAACTCAGCTGGTTGTCTATCGAAGCGCCGATCAGCGAGAGCCCGCCAATCAGTTGGGAGCTGTCTTCAACCCGCACTACGCTGCCGACATAGGCGCCGTCCAGCTTCAGGGCGGTATTGCCGAGACCGTATAGATAGCTGCCCCTTACGTAGACCGATCCACCTATCTTTGCCGCTACCAGCTGGATCGTGCCATGGGCATAGAGGTGGCTCAGGTACAGCGAGCCGGAGACGGATACGCGAGAGGCGACCAGCCCCGGAACTGCGCTGTAATTCAGGTTCAGCGACCCGGTCAGTTGCATGTCTTCCAGGTAAAGCGATTGAAAGCACAGGCAGTGCTCCAGTGTGACGCTTATGCCGACCTCGGCCCCACGCAGGTCCAGGGCCCCGACGATGCAGGCGCCGCGCAGATTGATACCGCGTTCATGCACGGGGTTTTCAGCATCGCCGCCCAGAATGAGAAAGCGCAGGAAGTCGGCGCGTATCTGGTTCCTTTCGGTGCCGGTCTCCGGCCGGCTATCGGCAATCCTGGCCAGGGTGCCGCAGGCCGCGTGTTCGAGCAGGGTGCTTTCTGCAGCTGTCAATGGGCCGAAATGCTCCAGCAAGCGGCCGTTCGGAAGAGCTTTCAATATGCCGGCTCCTGAAGATTGCCGCAGATGGATACGGCGCCTGGAAGCGACGGTCTTGCCAGCGCCTCAGTGAGACCTGAAGTGAACTCGGCGGGAGTGGCCTGTGGGCTGAGGTGGAAAGCGGCGGAGGAGGGCAAAACTCGGGGCACAAGCGGGAAACGCATAAAAACTTCCATGTAAGGCTGTCGGGCGGCAAAGGGCTGGCAGTATGCCACTTGCTGGCTGCCCCCGACAAAAGCACAAGCCCCTGCTCCTGCAAGGGCGTGCGGGGTTCAGGCGTCGAAACTCAGGGATCGACCTGCGCCATCAGTTCCTGCACCGACTCCGGGCGCTTGGCGTAACGCTGGGCCAGCACCGCGCAGACCATCAGCTGGATCTGGTGGAACAGCATCAGCGGCAGGATCAGCACGCCCAGGGTGCTGCCGGCGAACAGTACCTGGGCCATGGGCACGCCGGTGGCCAGGCTCTTCTTCGAGCCGCAGAACAGGATGGTGATGCGGTCTTCCTGGTTGAAGCCGAACAGCTTGCTCAGCAGGTGGGAGGCCAGCAGCGCCAGGGCCAGCAACACGCAACAGGCCACCACCAGCCCGCCCAGTTCCCACAGCGGGATCTGCTGCCAGATGCCTTGGTTCACCGCCTCGCTGAACGCGCCGTAGACCACCAGCAGGATCGAACCCTGGTCGACGAACTTCAGCCAGTTCTTGTTACGGCCCACCCAGGCGCCGATCCAGCGTCGGGCTATCTGCCCGGCAATGAACGGCAGCAGCAATTGCACGCTGATCTTGACGATGGCATCCACTGTCGAGCCAGCGTCGCCGTGCACGTTCAGCAGCAGGGTCACCAGCAACGGGGTGAGGAAGATCCCGAACAGGCTGGACGCCGCCGCGCTGCAAATGGCCGCCGGCACGTTGCCCCGGGCCAGGGAGGTAAAGGCAATCGCCGACTGCACCGTGGCGGGCAGGGCGCAGAGGTAGAGCATGCCCAGGTACAGCTCGTGGCCGATCAAGGGCGAGAGCAGCGGTTTGAGCGCCAGGCCGAGGATCGGGAACAGGACGAAGGTCAGGCTGAACACCAGCAAGTGCAGGCGCCAGTGGCCGGCGCCGGCGATGATCGCCTCCCGCGACAGCTTGGCGCCGTGCAGGAAAAACAGCAGGGCGATGGCGGCGTTGGTCAGCCAGCCGAAGCCCTGGGCCACCGGGCCGCTGGCGGGCAGGAAGCTGGCCAGCAGCACCACGCCGATCAGGGTCAGGGTGAAGTTGTCGGGCAAAAGACGGGAGCGGCTCATAGCGGGATCATCCAGGGGTTGCCAGGGCGGTGGGGCGACTCTAACGTGATGCCGGACTGCCGACTAACGCCAATGAGCCAGTAAATGCCGCCTAAAGGACATGAGAAGATCGTCCGCCGCACTGTTCCCGGTCTGCCGAGCCTGCCGCGACCGGTGTACGGGCGCACCGAATCCCTGCCCAACCGCGCCCTGACCCGGCGCCACAGCCACCCCTGGGTGCAATTGTCCTACGCCATCCAGGGCGTGCTGGAGGTGCAGACCAGCGCCGGGCGCTTCGTCGCCCCGCCGCAGCGGGCGGTGTGGATTCCCGCCGGCATGCCGCACAAGGTGTTCAGCTCGCCGCGCACCGAAATGCGCAGCCTGTACCTGGACTGCAGTGTTACCACCTGGGCCGGCGACAGCTGCCAGGTGCTGGCGGTGAGCAGCCTGCTGCGGGAACTGATCCGCGCCTTCAGCGAACTGCCGGTGGAATACGCCGAAGACGGCGCCGACGGTCGCCTGGCCCAGGTGCTGCTGGACCAACTGGCCGCCGCGCCACAGCTCGATCTGATGTTGCCGCTGCCCCAGGACCCGCGCCTGCGGCAGATCTACCGCAGCCTGCAAGCCCACCCGGACCAGCCGACCACCCTGGGGCAGTGGAGCGAAAGACTCGCGGTGTCGGAGAAGACCTTGAGCCGCCTGTTCTTGCAGAACACCGGTCTGACCTTCCGCGCCTGGCGCCAGCGCTTGCGCCTGCTGGGCGCCCTGACCCCGCTGGAGCAGGGCGAGCGGGTGACGGACGTGGCGCTGGCCTGCGGCTACGACTCGACCTCGGCCTTTATCGCGGCGTTTCGCCAGCAGTTCGACGCTACCCCTGGCGAGTTCTTCCGCCCCTAAGCCGGCATCAACCGCTCGGCCCTGGCCGGCGCCGCCACGGCCAACGGCGCGAAGCTGTGGGACTGGGCCATGTTCCACATGCGTGCGTAGAACTCCGAGCTGATGGGCCGTTGCAGCAATTCGCCGGGTTCGAGGAACACGTGGATCTGCGAGAACAGCCGCACCTCGGTGGTGGTCAGGCGCCGCACCAGGTGTTTGGCCTGCAACTGCGCGGGGTGGTCGAGGCCGGCGGCGCTGAGCATTTCGCCCAGGGCCACCAGGGTGTTGCGATGGAAGTTGTGCACCCGTTCGGCCTTGTCCGGGACCTGCAACGCCCGCTGGCGCAGCGGGTCCTGGGTGGCGACGCCGGTGGGGCATTTGTTGGTGTGGCAGCTTTGCGATTGGATGCAGCCGATGGCGAACATGAAGCCACGCGCAGCGTTGACCCAGTCGGCGCCGATGGTCAGCACGCTGGCGATATCGAAGGCACTGACGACCTTGCCGCTGGCGCCGAGTTTGATCTGTTTACGCAGCCCCGCGCCCACCAGGGTGTTATGCACGAACAGCAGGCCTTCGCGCATCGGCATGCCGATATGGTCGGTGAACTCCCGGGGCGCCGCGCCGGTGCCGCCTTCCTTGCCGTCGACCACGATAAAGTCCGGCTGGATCCCGGTCTCGAGCATGGCCTTGACGATGGCCATGAACTCCCAGGGGTGACCCACGCAGAACTTGAAGCCCACCGGCTTGCCGCCGGACAGGTTGCGCAGCTTGACGATGAATTCCAGCAATTGCAGGGGCGTGCCGAACTCCGAATGCCGCGCCGGCGACACGCAGTCGTGGCCCATCTGCACCCCGCGGGTCTGGGCGATTTCCGCGGTGACCTTGTGCTTGGGCAGGATCCCGCCATGCCCCGGCTTGGCGCCCTGGCTGAGCTTGATCTCGATCATCTTCACCTGGGGCAGGTTGGCCTGGACGGAGAAGCGCTCAGGGTCGAAACGCCCGTCCAGGGTGCGGCAGCCGAAGTAGCCGCTGCCGATTTCCCAGATCAGGTCGCCGCCGAACTCCTGGTGATAGGGGCTGATGCTGCCTTCGCCGGTGTCGTGGGCGAAGCCGCCGAGTTTGGCGCCTTTGTTCAACGCGCGAATGGCGTTGGCGCTCAGCGCACCGAAGCTCATGGCCGAGATGTTGAACACCGAGGCGCTGTAGGGCTGCAGGCAATCCGGCCCGCCCACCACCACGCGGAACTGGCTGGGGTCGCAGGCGTCGCTGGGCACCATCGAATGGCTGATGAACTCGAACCCCGGCTGATAGACGTCGGCCAGGGTGCCGAAGGCTTTCTCGGCGGGCTGGTTCTTGGCCCGGGCGTAGACCATCGAGCGTTGTGAGCGGGAGAAGGGCAGTGGCTCGTCGTCGCCTTCGAGCAGGTATTGGCGGATCTCCGGGCGAATCGACTCGATCAGGTAGCGGATATTGCCAATGATCGGGTAGTTGCGGCGCACCGCATGCTGGCTCTGCAGCAGGTCGTTGAGGCCGACCAGGCTCAGCAGGCCGGCCAGCACCACCAGCGCCTCGCCCCAGGGGTTGGCGGGCCAGAACAGCAGGCCGACCAGGGTCATGGCCAGGCACAGGGTCAGGCTCGCATAGCGACTCAACAGCGATAGTTTCATGGGCTTTCCTTGGGCGGATCAGGGGGGAAGGGAGGGGGGATGCAGGGCGGGCTCAGTCCGAGTTGCGGATCTGCCGGTAGCGTTCCTGCAGTTCCTGGCGCTGCTGTTTGCGCAGCAGGCCCTGGGCGTAGCGGCGTTGTTCGGTGGGCGTTTCCGGCACGAAGGCGCGCACCGGGTGCGGGCGGCCGTCAGGGTCGACGGCGACCATGGTGAAGTAGCAGCTGTTGGTATGGCGCACCGTGCGCTCGTGGATGTTCTCGGTCATCACCTTGACCCCGACCTCCATCGAGGTGCGCCCGGTGTAGTTGATCGAGGCGAGAAAGGTCACCAGCTCGCCGACATGGATCGGCTCCTTGAAGATCACCTGGTCCACCGACAAGGTGACCACATAACGCCCGGCATAACGCTTGGCGCAGGCGAAGGCCACTTCGTCGAGCAGCTTGAGCAGGGCGCCGCCGTGCACGTTGCCGGAGAAGTTGGCTTTGTCGGGCGTCATGAGCACGCTCATGCTCAATTGATAGCTGCCTGGTTCCATGGATGACCTCATCATCAGTGCTGTCCGGTCCGTATGGTCGGGCCTAGAGGCCTGCGGGCAGCTTTTTGGCTGGAGGTCTGGAGGGTAATAAGAAGTGAAGATAGTTAGCTAGCTATCTTTTTAGATGAGCTGTTACGGGGATTGCAATAATGCGGGGAATGTTCGAGGGCTTAGACGCTACGCGGACCCTGTAGCCGCTGCCGAGTCCTGGCGAGGCAGCGATCGGGCGCTTGCGCCCGCCAAACCTGAATCCGCGATTCGAGTGATGGAATAGGGTAGTGGCTTCTATCTATGTTGCTGCGATTGCCGCCGCTTTCCGGTGCACCACCGGACCTGTAGGAGCAGCCGATCGACGCTCGATTGCTCGCGCTAGCATCCGTGCTGGCGCTGCCGTTTTTTGGACGGCGTCACAGGTAGGCAAAAAATTGAATGCAGGATCAGTAATGATAGCGACGGATTGCTTGTTCAAGACTGAAGTCCGTCTTCGGAGGATTGTCCACGAGCCGCGCAACAATGAAGAGCTTATCGATATCATCGATCATGTGTCGCAGGTAACAATGGACCATTCGATAGCGTTCTATGGCGAAATAGGTGTTCATTATTTTGATTTTTTCGTCCATATCACCGTCATCACCTACGGTGCCAGCACCTGGCCCGAAAACATTGTGGCTTTCAAACAGTAGGTAGCCACCCGGTTTTAGAAACGACACCAGGCGCTTTATGTAGTTTTCAAACCCCATATTGAGGTTGCCATCGATGGTGTGATGATTGGAAAACGACAGCACCACATCAAATTTCTTATCTGTGGCAAATACCGAAAAATCGCTTTCTACAATCTCTATATTGTCGCGCTTCAAATAACGCGCTGTATCTTTCGCCACTTTATTGAGCGAAGGGTTGAGTTCGACGGCTGTCACGGATTTCGCCCGTCGCGAACAATAGACTGAGACAAAACCACAGTTGCTGCCGATGTCCAGTACGTCAGCGCCCTTCAATTCTTCATCGACGGCGTATTGCTTGAACCGAAACCCCGTAGGCTTCGCGCCTGTGATTCCCAGTTCTTCCAAGCCTTGATAGAAATATCCCTGGCTGTATTGTTGCTTCTTTGGCCAGTTCTTCTGCTGCTCCTTCAAATGCCCTCGCAAACGCCTCTGGATGAAAAGCGTGCCTTTGAAGAGTCCCTTCCAGAA
Source organism: Pseudomonas sp. NPDC089530 (assembly GCF_050280705.1). Lineage (NCBI taxonomy): Bacteria > Pseudomonadati > Pseudomonadota > Gammaproteobacteria > Pseudomonadales > Pseudomonadaceae > Pseudomonas > Pseudomonas sp. NPDC089530. The sequence goes on from NZ_JBNNVU010000020.1 coordinate 73,543, forward strand.
ATCAAAAAATGAAAGTCTGACGCTGTACGGAATTTCCATTGATAGCCCTGAAATAAGACGTCGATACCGGTGAACCTTCCATCCTATCGGCCGCCGGTGGATTCACATTAGGCGTGCAACCTTAATAAAAATGCCGACATTTTTACGGTCTCAAATCCCGTCTTGTTGCCACAGGCTTCCATGGGCACCGTCTTGGCAAGACGATGCCTTCTTAACGCTGCATTCCACTGCAAACGAATACCTCGCTGGGTACGGATTCGCCGTACGGCGTTGATGAATACCGGAACGAAGCCTGCCGATGAGGCGGGTGGATCAAGATCAAAAGCCAAACGCGACCTACCGGCCGGCGCCAAACCCTGTAGCCGCTGTCGATGCGATCGGGCGCTTGCGCCCGCCAAACCTGAATTCTCGATTTGGGTGATGGAATGGGGGGGGGCCTCTATCTATGTTGCTGCGGTTGCCAGTGTTTTTCGGTGCACGACCAGACCTGTAGGAGCGACCGATCGACGCTCGATTGCCTGCGATGGCGTCTTTACTGACGCTGCATGTTTTGGACGGTGTACCTATCCATTGCTGCGGTTACGGCGACTTACTTGTACCTGGGGCGGTTCACCCACATGGGTAACAGAAGGGTTCAAGCACATGGGTGACAGTTGACTGGTTCTGCTTCTGTAGGAGCGGCCGGTCGACGCTCGATTGTCCGCGATGGCGTCGGTACTGACGCCTGCATGTTTTGGACGGTGTACATATCCGTTGCTGCGGTAACGGCGGCTTATGGTTCCGCCCTTACGGCGGGTCACTTTTGGCAAACGCCCCAAAAGTAACCAAAAGGTCTTGCCGGTATGACTCACCCACATAGGTAACAAATCAGTTCAAGCACATAGGTGACAGTTTTTAACTGGCAGGGTCGATTCCGAGGATCTGACCA
>NZ_JBNNVU010000021.1:0-73810 GCF_050280705.1 Pseudomonas sp. NPDC089530
TTCACCTGAATACCCGGCATTTCGCCCTGTTCGAGTCGCATAAGGGCCGTTATCGGCCACTGGCCGAGTGGACGCTGGTGCGCTGAATCCGTATGCTTCGTTGCGGCCGCGGAAAATCGCCAGGGCACGGTGCGACGGCATGCTTTTCAGCGGTTCGTCGTGTTCGAAGTAGTCGCGGAACTTGGCGCCTTCCTCTTCCTTGCCGGCGACAACGCGGGCACTGAGGATGGCTTCCTGCTTGAGGAAGTTGCGCAGTTTGTCCAGCAGGCTCGCGTCTTCGGCGAAGCGCTCCATGAGGATGTACTTGGCGCCTTCGAGGGCGGCCTTCACATCGGCCACGCCTTTTTCCGCGTCGACGAAACGCGCGGCTTCGCTTTCCGGGGCCAGGTTCGGGTCGTTGAACAGCCCGTCCGCCAGTTCGCCGAGGCCGGCTTCCAGGGCGATCTGGCCCTTGGTGCGGCGCTTCTGCTTGTACGGCAGGTACAGGTCTTCGAGGCGGGTCTTGGTGTCGGCCAGCTTGATCTCGCGGGCCAGTTCCGGGGTCAGCTTGCCTTGCTCCTCGATGCTGGCGAGGATGCTGACGCGCCGATCGTCGAGTTCGCGCAGGTAGCGCAGGCGCTCTTCCAGATGACGCAACTGGGTGTCATCGAGGCTGCCTGTCACTTCCTTCCGGTAGCGGGCGATGAAGGGCACGGTGGAGCCTTCATCCAATAGAGCGACGGCCGCTTCGACCTGTTGTGGGCGTACGCCGAGCTCCTCGGCAATGCGGCTGTTGATGCTGTCCATAAAACCACCTGACAAATTGTGAAAGCAGGCTCCCGGGCGGGGAAGTCAGGCCCGGCGAGTCTGGTTGAGCGGCCTGGCGTGCGCCGCTGCCTGTATCAACAGGCTGCCTGTTGACCCGTTAAATCGAACGATTACTGCCGGGCCGGTAAAAATAAAACACGGCCGCGGGCAATAACCATCAGAGGTTGCCTGACACAAAAGGCGGCGCATTATAACCAGCGTTCCCGTCTTCGGGGGTAGCGGCCCGCCGGCGGCCGACGGCGGGTTTTCTGGCGGTTGAGGAAAAATCTGCTAACAATGCACACGGTGCGTATAACGGCAGCTACGCCATAATGCGCACCGAGATAAAAGGAGCATCTGATGAGCAGCACTGCACAAACTGCCGAAGGCGAAAAAATTCTTATCGTTGACGACGACCCGGGGCTGAGCAGCCTGCTGGAGCGCTTCTTCGTCAGCAAGGGCTACCGTGCCCGCGCGGTTCCCAACACCGAGCAGATGGACCGTCTGCTGGGTCGCGAAGTATTCAACCTGGTCGTCCTCGACCTGATGCTGCCTGGCGAAGACGGCCTGACCGCGTGCCGCCGCCTGCGCAGCGCCAACAACCAGATCCCGATCATCATGCTCACCGCCAAGGGCGACGAACTGAGCCGGATCAAGGGCCTGGAGCTGGGCGCTGACGATTACCTGGCCAAGCCGTTCAACCCCGACGAGCTGATGGCGCGGGTCAAGGCCGTGCTGCGTCGCCAGTCGCCCTCGGTGCCGGGCGCTCCGGGCAGCGAAGACGAGAATGTCACCTTCGGCGACTACGAGCTGTCCCTGGCCACCCGCGAGCTCAAGCGCGGCGCCGAAGTGCACATGCTCACCACCGGTGAGTTCGCGGTGCTCAAGGCACTGGTGATGAACGCCCGCCAGCCGTTGACCCGCGACAAGCTGATGAACCTGGCCCGTGGCCGCGAGTGGGATGCCCTGGAGCGTTCCATCGACGTGCAGATCTCCCGTCTGCGCCGGATGATCGAGCCCGATCCGTCCAAGCCGCGTTATATCCAGACGGTCTGGGGCGTGGGTTATGTGTTCGTGCCGGATGGCACGCCCACCAAGTGACCGATGATTTGTAGGAGCGAGCGCCCGGGCCGGCAACCGACCCGGGCGCTCGCATTCCGCAACTCTGCGAGCGCGACTCGCTCCTGCAAAGCGTGTAATGGCTGTTTATGAAAACCCCGCTGTGGTTCCCGCAAAGCTTCTTCTCCCGCACCCTGTGGCTGGTGCTGATCGTGGTGCTGTTTTCCAAGGCGCTGACCCTGGTTTATCTGCTGATGAACGAGGACGTGCTGGTGGACCGCCAGTACAGCCACGGTGTGGCCCTGACCCTGCGCGCCTATTGGGCCGCCGATGAATCCAATCGCGACCAGATCGCCGAGGCCGCCGGGCTGATCAAGGTGGTCGGCAGCGGGGTGCCGGCGGGGGAGCAGCATTGGCCCTATAGCGAGATCTATCAGCGACAGATGCAGGCCGAGCTGGGCGCCGACACCGAAGTGCGCCTGCGCATGCACGCGCCGCCGGCGCTCTGGGTGCGCGCGCCGAGCCTGGGCGACGGCTGGCTGAAAGTGCCGCTGTATCCGCACCCGTTGCGGGGGCAGAAGATCTGGAGCGTGCTTGGCTGGTTCCTGGCGATCGGCCTGTTGTCCACAGCGTCGGCGTGGATCTTCGTCAGCCAGCTCAACCAGCCCCTCAAGCGCCTGGTCTATGCCGCCCGGCAACTGGGCCAGGGGCGCAGCGTGCGCCTGCCGATCAGCGACACACCGAGCGAGATGACCGAGGTGTACCGCGCCTTCAACCAGATGGCCGAGGATGTGGAACAGGCCGGACGCGAACGCGAGCTGATGCTGGCGGGGGTGTCCCACGACCTGCGCACGCCGCTGACGCGCTTGCGGCTGTCGCTGGAATTGATGGGCGACCACACCGACCTGACCGACGACATGGTCCGCGACATCGAAGACATGGACGCGATCCTCGATCAGTTCCTGGCCTTTATCCGCGATGGTCGCGACGAGTCGGTGGAAGAGGTCGATCTCAGCGACCTGGTGCGCGAAGTGGCGGCGCCCTACAACCAGAACGATGAAAAGGTGCGCCTGCGCCTGGAGCCGATCCCGCCGTTCCCGTTGCGTCGGGTATCGATGAAGCGCCTGTTGAACAACCTGATCGGCAACGCCTTGAACCACGCCGGTACCGAGGTCGAAGTGGCGGCCTATGTGTCGGGCGACACCAGCGCGCCTTATGTGGTGCTGAGCGTGCTGGACCGTGGCGCGGGCATCGATCCGTCGGAGCTGGAAGCGATCTTCAACCCCTTTACCCGCGGCGACCGGGCCCGGGGCGGCAAGGGCACCGGCCTGGGCCTGGCCATCGTCAAGCGGATCGCCTCGATGCACGGTGGCAACGTCGAGTTGCGCAACCGCGCCGAGGGCGGCCTGGAAGCGCGGGTACGCCTACCGTTGGGGCTGCTGCTGCCCAGGGATGCGGTTTGACCCGTAGCCGCTGCCGCAGGCTGCGATAAGGGCCGAAGGACCTTCGCTCGATTTGCGAATGCTGCGTCTGCTACGCAGCCGATCGCAGCCTGCGGCAGCGGCTACAACTCAGCCTTTTCCTTTGGTCCGGGTCATGTTCGGGCCACCGTTCTTCTCGATGTGCTCGATGATGATCCCTGCCACGTTCTTGCCGGTGGTGGTCTCGATGCCTTCCAGGCCCGGCGAGGAGTTCACCTCCATCACCAGCGGCCCGTGGTTCGAGCGCAGGATGTCCACGCCCGCCACGCTCAGGCCCATGACCTTGGCCGCGCGCAGGGCGGTCATGCGTTCTTCCGGGGTGATCTTGATCAGGCTGGCGCTGCCGCCACGGTGCAGGTTGGAGCGGAACTCGCCGGGCCTGGCCTGGCGCTTCATCGCGGCAATCACCTTGTCGCCGACCACGAAGCAGCGAATGTCGGCGCCGCCGGCTTCCTTGATGTACTCCTGGACCATGATGTTCTGCTTCAGGCCCATGAAGGCCTCGATCACCGACTCGGCCGCCGTGGCGGTTTCGCACAGCACCACGCCGATGCCCTGGGTGCCTTCCAGGACCTTGATCACCAGCGGCGCGCCGTTGACCATCTCGATCAGGTCGGGAATGTCGTCCGGCGAGTGGGCGAAGCCGGTCACCGGCAGGCCGATGCCGCGCCGGGACAGCAGCTGCAGCGAGCGCAGCTTGTCCCGCGAGCGGGCGATGGCCACCGACTCGTTGAGCGGGAATACCCCCATCATTTCGAACTGGCGCAACACTGCGCAGCCATAGAACGTCACCGAGGCGCCGATCCGTGGAATCACCGCGTCGAAACCTTCCAGCGGCTTGCCGCGGTAGTGGATCTGCGGCTTGTGACTGGCGATGTTCATGTAGGCGCGCAGGGTATCGACCACCACCATTTCATGGCCACGCTCGGTGCCGGCTTCGACCAGGCGACGAGTGGAATACAGACGCGGGTTACGCGACAGCACAGCGATCTTCATGCAACACCTGTGGCAGAGGTAGTGGATACCGGGAACACCGGTTTGTCTTGAACGTATTTGATCCCTGGATTGACCACCAACTGGCCATCGATCAGGGCTTTGGAACCGAGCAGCAGGCGATAGCGCATGGCCTTGCGGCAGGCGAGGGTGAACTCCACCCGCCACACCCGATCGCCGAGCGCCAGGGTGGTGCTGATCACGTAGCGCACCTGCGCCTGGCCGTTGGAGCTCTTGATGGTTTTCATCGTCACCAGCGGCGCTTCGCAACGCCGGTGGCGCAACTGCACCACGCTGCCCAGGTGCGCGTTGAAGCGCACCCACGGCTCACCGTCGCGCTCGAACGGCTCGATTTCGGTGGCATGCAGGCTGGAGGTACTGGCGCCGGTATCGATCTTGGCGCGCAGGCCGGCGACTCCCAGATCCGGAAGCGCCACCCACTCGCGCAGACCCACGACGGTCAAATGGTCAAATGTCTTCAAATGTGCTCAACCGCTGGGGAATCCGCTCGTACCGCCAAGCGGCCGAACTCGCGGTATTCACGCAGAAAAATGGGTAAAAGGCGACAGCTGTCCATGCCCGGCTCCACGACGCCCGGACGGGCTGTCGCGGAGCCTCGCATTCTAAACCGAGCCATCGCAATTCATGGCACGAGAGAAACGGTAGTACAGTTCGAAAATATTTCAGAATGAGGAAATGCCATGGCACAAAAAGCCGAAGACGACGACAAGGTCCGTCTGGATAAATGGTTGTGGGCGGCGCGCTTCTACAAGACCCGGGCCCTGGCCAAGGCCGCGATCGAAAGCGGCAAGGTGCATCACCGTGGCGACCGCTGCAAACCGGGCAAGGAGCCGAGGATCGGCGACGAGTACGAGATACGCACGGGGTTCGACGAGCGCACCGTGGTGGTCCGCGCCTTGTCGATCGTGCGGCGCGGGGCGCCGCAAGCGCAGACCCTCTATGAGGAAACCGCAGCCAGCATCGCCAAGCGGGAAAACGCCGCGGCCCTGCGCAAGGCCGGCGCCCTGGGCGTGAGCACCGATGGCAAGCCGACCAAGAAACAGCGTCGCGACCTGTTCAAATTCCACAGCCACGAATAAACAAGCCCCGCCTCCCTTGTAGGAGCGAGGCTTGCCCGCGATCAGCTGCGTAGCAGCTGTTGTTATTTAGCGGTACGCACCGCCAGGCTTAGGCCGCCTGCATCACACTCAGGCGCGACAGCAACGGCAACTTGCCCAGCAGGTTGAACAGCGGGTCGGTCAGCCGCAGCAACAGGTTCGATGCCTTGGCCGCGTACGGGGTGTAGTAGCCCCAACCCAGGGCCCAGACCGCCAGCAGCACGCCGCCGATATAGTCATCCTGGCCCCAGTGCGCGCCGGCCACCAGGCGCGGCAGCATGAACAGCAGGGTCAGGCCCCAGATCACCAGGAACTGGCCGATGGTGCGGCTGAATATCCCCATGAACAGCGCCCAGATCAGTAGCACCGAGGCGTGGTCGCCGGGGAAGCTCTGGCCGGAGCGATCCTTGAGCTCCCAGGCTTTTTCCAGGTGCGGGAAGTAGTCGCTCATGCGCACGGCGCCCTCGAGCATCATCGACGGGCTGCTGTGCTGCCAGCCCATGGCATCGGCGAGTTTGGAAAACAGCAGGCGGATCACCAGCATCAGCACCAGGATCGACAGGAAGCCGAAAAAGGCCCGGCGCACGTCCACCGCCTTGAACACCCAGTCGCCACGAATCAGCAGGATCAGCAGAATCAGCCCGACCACCGCGTCGAAAGGTCGCAGGCTGGCCACGGCCCAGATATTCAGCCAGGTGGAGTTGCTTGCAAGGGGAGCGTTCAGCAGGTGGAACAGCCATTCGTCGAACATCACGCAGAGCATCTGTCCGCTTGGCCACAACCAGAAACCCAGCAGGGCCAGAGGGAGTAAATTGCACAGGGCCAGCTTGCCGAGGTTCCACCTTGCTTGGAACAAGCTCGGATTGTTCATAAAATGCCTCCAATGGCAGAAAATCGCGCACCGTTATGGTGCAAAAAACGCAATTTTCATGCCTTGTAATCATTTTGTCATCATTTCAGATACCCAGACCTATGACTCATTTGCCGGATACCGACTTCACCCAACGCTTCATCTTCGATGAGAGCGACACCCGCGGCGAGCTCGTGGCGCTGGAGCGCAGCTATGCCGAAGTCCTTGCCAAACACGCCTATCCGGAGCCGGTCGCGCAACTGCTCGGCGAGCTGATGGCGGCGGCCGCATTGCTGGTCGGCACCCTGAAGTTCGATGGCTTGCTGATTCTCCAGGCACGTTCCGAAGGCCCGGTGCCGCTGCTGATGATCGAGTGCTCCAGCGAGCGTGAGATCCGTGGCCTGGCCCGTTACGACGCACAGCAGATCGCCCCGGACGCGACCCTGGCCGACATGATGCCCAATGGCGTGCTCGCCCTGACCGTCGACCCGACCCACGGCCAGCGTTACCAGGGCATCGTCGACCTGGACGGCGCTACGCTTTCGGAATGCTTCACCAACTATTTCGTCATGTCCCAGCAGACCGGCACCCGTTTCTGGCTGCATGCCGACGGCCGTCGCGCCCGTGGCCTGTTGCTGCAGCAACTGCCGGCCGATCGCCTCAAGGATGAAGAAGAACGCGCCGCCAGCTGGCAGCACATCACCGCGCTGGCCAGCACCCTGACCGCCGACGAGCTGCTGAGCCTGGACAACGAAACTGTGCTTCATCGCCTCTACCATGAAGAAGCCGTGCGCCTGTTCGATGTGCAGTCGCTACGCTTCCGTTGCAGCTGCTCGCGGGAGCGCTCGGGCAATGCGCTGGTCAGCCTGGGCCTGGAAGACGCACAGAAGTTGGTGGTCGAACACGGTGGCAGCATCGAGATCGATTGCCAGTTCTGCAACCAGCGTTACCTGTTCGATGCGGCTGATATCGGCCAGTTGTTCGCCGGAGCGGGTGTTGAGTCACCGTCAGATACTCGTCACTAAAACGTTTCAGCGCAGGTAAATCACCTGGCAAGCGCCGGATTAACGCCGTTCTGACGGGAGGACCCTACTCTTTTTGGGCTTTTCTGGCATAATCCGGCGCACTTTTTTCACGGTAGTAGTGCGCGACTTTCTACTACAAAACGTTTGGAGCACTCGGCCACTGGCCGACGGGGAACCTCATGACGCAAGCCAATAACGCCGTGTACACCGATCTGAGTGTTGACGATCTGGTTAAAGAAGCCCTGAACCGCGGTGAAGGCGAGCTTGCCGATACCGGCGCGCTGGTTGTTCGTACCGGTCACCGTACCGGCCGTTCGCCAGTCGATCGTTTCATCGTTGAAGAGCCGAGCACCCAGGACGCCATCGCCTGGGGCCCGATCAACCGCAAGTTCCCGGCCGACAAGTTCGACGCTCTGTGGGCTCGCGTCGAGGCGTTCAACAACGCGCAAGAGCATTTTGTTTCCCATGTGCATGTAGGTGCGGCCGAAGAGCACTACCTGGCTGTGAAGATGACCACCCAGACTGCCTGGCAGAACCTGTTCGGTCGTTGCCTGTTCATCAACCCGGCCCAGTACAACCCGGCGGGTCGTGAAGAGTGGCAGGTGCTCAACGTCGCCAACTTCGAATGCGTTCCAGAGCGTGACGGCACCAACTCCGACGGTTGCGTGATCCTCAACTTCGCACAGAAGAAAGTGCTGATCGCCGGCATGCGCTACGCCGGTGAAATGAAGAAAGCCATGTTCTCGGTGCAGAACTTCCTGCTGCCGGCCGCCGACGTGCTGCCGATGCACTGCGCTGCCAACATCGGTGAAGAAGGCGATGTGACCCTGTTCTTCGGCCTGTCCGGCACCGGCAAGACCACCCTGTCCGCCGACGAAAGCCGTTACCTGATCGGTGACGACGAGCACGGCTGGGGCGAGGGCGTGGTGTTCAACATCGAAGGCGGTTGCTATGCCAAGTGCATCGACCTGTCCGAAAAGAACGAGCCGGTCATCTGGAAAGCCATCAAGCACGGCGCCGTGCTGGAAAACGTGGTGCTGGACGACGCCAAGAAGGCCGACTACGCCGACGGCAGCCTGACCCAGAACAGCCGCGCCGCCTACCCGCTGGAGCACGTTGAAAAGCGCTCCGCGAAAAACCTCGGTGGCGAGCCGAACGCCGTGATCTTCCTGACCTGCGACCTGACCGGCGTACTGCCACCGGTGTCGATCCTCAGCGAAGAACAAGCCGCCTACCACTTCCTGTCCGGCTACACCGCTCTGGTGGGTTCGACCGAAATGGGCTCGGGCAGCGGCATCAAGTCGACCTTCTCCACCTGCTTCGGCGCACCGTTCTTCCCGCGTCCGGCCGGCGAATACGCAGAGCTGCTGATCAAGCGCATCCGCGGCTTCGGCTCCAAGGTCTACCTGGTCAACACCGGCTGGACCGGCGGTGGCTACGGCGTCGGCAAGCGCTTCAACATCCCGACCACCCGTGGCGTGATCGCGGCCATCCAGAGCGGCGCTCTGGTCGGCGCAGCGACCGAGCACCTGGACACCATCAACCTGGACGTGCCGCTGGCCGTACCAGGCGTCGAAACCGGCCTGCTCAACCCACGCAACACCTGGGCCGACAAAGCCGCCTACGACGAAGCCGCCAAGGCCCTGGCCGGCCTGTTCATCGAGAACTTCAAGAAGTTCGACGTGAGCGACGCCATCAAGGCTGCTGGTCCGAAGCTGTAAGCGTCGGGTCAGTGGTTAAGAAGCCGCCCTTCGGGGCGGCTTTTTTGTGGGCGTTGTTCAGCAGGTCACGTAGCCGCTGCTGCGGGCTGCAATCGACTGCGCAGCAGTGGTAAATCCATACGACCCGACCTGCCCGAAAGGCCGTGCCACAGCGGCTTCTATGATGCTTCGCGCTCGATCGCATAGGGCAGCGGCTACGGCGCCGGTGAATGTTGTGCGGTTTCCAGCAAGTCGCAGCCGTCCTGTACCAATAGATACAGTGCGTTGACGATATGACCGGAGTCTTTGCCATCGGCTTGTCGGAAGCTCAGGCAGCTCAGGGTTTCGAGTAGATCGGATGCGGCGCGCAAGCGTTGTCGGGCGCAGCTGTACAGGTCTGCTGTGTTGGCCTGGGTATCGATAAACAGCACCGGCGTATCGCTGAAGTTGCTGCGCAGTGGTCGATAGCTATGTAGGTGTGGATTCAATGTGTTCATGGGGTCAGTCCCGTTCGAGCTCAAACAAGTGCGCCAACAGTGGTGGCGTAGGTTCACTGTTGTCGGGTGACCAAACCCGCTCGCTGATTTTTCAGCGACAGTCCGAACTCTAGATAGCCTGCCTGGACCGCTCAATGAGCTGAATTCGACGCGGCTTGTAAGACGATTCCTTTTCGCAGGCACCACGAGTGATCACGTTAAATCCCCTCCAGTTCCCGCGTGTCCCAGCGCTGGGACTTGATCGCCCGATACAGCATGCCGATGGTCAGCGGGATCTTGTCGCCACGCCCCTTGGCCCGGCGCTTGAGGAAGACGTCGTAGCCTTCGGGCTGGAAGTAGCGGTAGGCGTCGTAGTCGATAAAGTCGATGACGAACAGCTCTTCCAGCGCCTGCATCAGTTGTTCGGCGTCCGCGCCGTCGCAGCCCAGGTCGCGGTTGATGGCGGTCTTCAGGCTGATGCCTTTGCGTTCGGGCAGGCCGATCTCTTCGTGCAGCAACTGCATGAGCTGGCGCATGGTCGGGTCGTCGGGGAAGCCGGGGGCGAGGTGCATGGTGGGTGTCCGCAGGGGCTGTCGGTGGTGCTGATCGGGCTCTAGTGTAGGGCCAAGCGCCGGAGTTGAACGAAAAAGAAAAGTCCCTCAAGCAGCTCGGATTTGCCTGACAGCCAGTCCCCCCTCGCGCTGGGTAACGTGAGAGCCCCGGTGGAAGGCCGGGGATTTCCCTGGCGACCGAGCAAAGGACTATGGCCCGCAACAAGGATGTGCCCCAGGTATGGCAGCACTACGACGCTGACGGTGGCGGTTATCGCCGCCTGCGCGATATGACGGTAAGCGAACTGGCCGAGCGTGACGAGGCACAGAGGCGTCATGAGCAGATGCTTGCCCGTCAGCAGGCCTATGAAGACCGGTTAACGAGTACACGGACGGAATCGCAACCTGAGCCTGCCGGTTGTGTGTTCGCCAAGTCTTGCAAGCTGCCGGACGCAATCATCGACTACGTCACCCCGACCGGCTTTATACCGACGGATGCGGTGGCGAACTACGGCGCGCTGACGCTGCTGGGCGGTCGCGAGGTCGAGGCCGGTGGCGGCCTGCCTCTCAAGCGCATCAGCGGTACGCTACCGGCCAATCTTGGTGCCTTGAGCCTGGGCGGCCTATCGACGGCGGGTGTGAGCACGACGGGCAGTGGGGCGGGGATTATCTCCTCGGGGGTGGCGGCCGGTGCGTTGCTGGGCTTGGTGGCCTTGCTCGCCCCGTCTAGCCTGGGGGATGGCGCGCTGTATAGCGAAGAGCAACTGCGTCAGCTCAAGCAGGCCCGCACCCGCTTGCGCCTGCGGGTCGAACAGCAGGCCGACGGCAGCCTCAAGGGCTACGGTTTCAACACCCAGGGGCGCCGCGAGTGGGAGATGATCCCGGTCGCTCAGTTCAAGGCTCATGGCGAGCTACAAGTAGCCGACCTGGGGGATGGCGTCACCCTCACCTGGACCCCAGCTGCGGACCTTGCGAGTACTACAGGGATACCGCCGCTGGAGGCCGCGCCACAGACTCCACCGATCTGGATTTTTCCGCCGACCGAAGCGGTGGAGCGGATCATTGTGAGCCCGATTTATCCGCCGGAATATCGGGATTTTATTCTGGTGTTTCCGGGGGGGGCGGGTGTTCAGCCGCTCTACATTGTGCTGAATGCACCAGCATCAGGATATGTTCCCGCACCGAGCGCTTTGCCTGGTTTTCCTGATGCTATTAGGGCAAAGCGGAAAACCTATGTCCAAGGAGGGGGTGGACAGCGTAAGCGTTGGAAAACGGCAAAAGGACTGATTTTAGAATGGGACTCTCGGCATGGTGCAGTTGAAATGTATGACAAGCGCGGCCGTCATCTTGGTGAGTTTGACCCGCTTACTGGTGAGCAAACTAAAGTTGCTGACAGAACAAGGAGCATAGAACCATGAAGTATCTCGTTGAGGCCTTTGATAAGAAAACCGAGCTGTTAGTTTTTGACGTAGAGCTACCGGTCGGTTGCGACGAGCGTGTGAAAGAGATCATGGGGTGGGCAGTGGATCCGCAAGGTTGGGAGGGCTATGACCTGAGTGCAGTGCAGTTGACTGAGTTTGAAAAGATTACTGAGAAAAAATTTGATCGCTCGGTATATGACTTCCAACTGACAGTGAATGGCTGACGGTCAATAATCAGGAGCACATATGAGCAGTAACCTTCCTTTTTTTCGTTATCACCCAGACCCGCTGGCAACCCGAAGCATTGAGGCTTCGACCACTTCTTGTGTGTGTTGTGGTCAGGCGCGTGGTTACATTTACACCGCATCGACTTATACCCGCCAGGATCTTCCGGATGACAGTCTGTGTCCTTGGTGTATTGCCGATGGCAGTGCGGCTAAGCGATATGAGTTGAGTTTTTCCGACGACTATCCACTGCTCCATCACGGCATCGATGAGGCGATTATTGCCGAAGTCTGCGAACGTACGCCCGGTTATGCCTCCTGGCAGCAGGAGCGTTGGTTATCTTGCTGCGATGACGCATGCGCCTTTCATGGCGATGCCAGTCGCGATGAGATCGAGAAGGTCGGTGCCGATGGCTTGGCTGAGCGCTTTGCCGATTTTGGCTGGTCGAGGGGAAACTGGCAGAACCTGATTGATGGCTATGAGCCAGGAGGCAATCCTGCGATTTATCGGTTTGACTGCCTGCATTGCAAGCGGACCCATTACGATCTGGATTTCACCTGATGCCAATTATTCTGTCTCGTTACGGCTGACCACTCTGCCAGAACAGGAACTCAGTGATGCTGGGTAGGGCTTTCTCCTCTCTAAACAAGCCACCCTCCAGTTCCACCCCTAAGCAACCTTCAGGAATTCCCGCAGGCGCCCGTTTTTACGATGGATTAGCGAGCCAACCCTGAAAAAACTGTGTATCGTGCCCGCCAAATCTGCCGGGTACCTTTGGGTGCCGACTTCATACACTTAAAGGGAATTAGGTATGCGCTTGTTTCGCGTGACTTCGATTTTTTCGCTGTGGGCATTGGCGTTTTCGGCGACGGCGCAGCAGCTGCCGGTCGAGGTGCTGAGTGCGGTGGTCAAGGACCAGAAGATCGCCGACGCCGAAGTGCTGGTGCAGCGCAATGGCGCGCAGAGCGTGGTCGGTCGTACCAATGCCCAAGGTCAGGTGACCCTGACCACCGATTTCGCCGATGACCCCAGCAATCTGCTGATCATCAAGAAGCCCGGCTATTCCAACCTGGTGGTCAAGTGCCCGTGCAGCGGCATGACCTACGCCATCAGCCCGGTGATGCAGAACCTCGACGGTCTGCGTGTGGTACTGACCTGGGGCGCCAACCCCAGCGACCTCGATTCGCACATGATCTTCCCGGGCAACAACATCTATTTCCGCAACCAGCAAGGCGATGACGCCCACCTGGACGTCGACGATATCGACGGCTACGGCCCGGAAACCATCACCCTGGAAAAGAAACACTACGGCGAAAGCTACGTGTACGCGGTGCATGACTACAGCAACCAGACCCGCCCGAATTCCAGCCAGCTCTCCGCCAGCCAGGCCAAGGTGTTCGTGTACATGGGCCAGTCGCTGGTGCGCACCTACTACGTGCCGCAGAACCGCAGCGGCAACCTGTGGACCGTGTTCCGCATGACCGGCAACGGCGACTTCCAGGACATCAACACCCTCAGCGGCGTAACCGTCGACGCGCAGGACGTGTTGAACGAAGTGTCGCCGCTGCTCGACGACAAAGTGGAAGTAGCCGCCGTCGCTGTCAGCAGCAGCGCCCAAGCCGATGCGAAAACCCTGAACCGCAAGGGCGAAGAGGCTTACCACGCCGGTAACCTGCAGCAAGCCATCGACTTCTACCGTCAGGCCATCGAGCTGAACAACAGCTACGGCCAGGCTTACAGCAACCTCGGCCTGGCCTATCAGAAAGCCGGCAACACCGCCGAGTCGATCTGGGCCAACCGCAAGGCCATCGCCCTGGCCAGCGGCAGTTCGGCGGCCACCGTGCGCGCCAGTTCCTACTACAACATTGCGCGGATCTACGAAGCGGCCGGCCAGTTCGCCGATGCCCTGCGTCACTACCAGTTGGCCAAGCAGCAGAAGGCCAACCCGGTGTACGACAAAGCCATCGAGCGGGTGCAGAACCGCTGATCCGCGGCGGCAAGGTTGACCCCATAACGCGCCGTCCCCGGCGCGTTATGCATTTATGGAGGTTGTTATGCGGGTTCTGGTTGTTGCCCTGATGTTGTCCCTGTGGACCGCCGTTGCCCAGGCGGCCGGCCCGATGGTGTTCGCCACCATCGACCGCAGTACCTGGCCGGGTTCGTTGGCCACTGAAGCGGGTTTCGATACCGCCTCACGCGCGGAAATCCTGATGTTCGGCAAGGCCCTGCTGGCCAGCGAGGCGCTGGACGATGCCAGCCTGCAGCAGCGCCTGGGGGTCAAAACCCTGGACCGCGACTCGGTCGAACAAGTGCGCGAGCGTTTCTGGATACGCTTGCTCAGCAGTTACCACAGTGCCAGCCAGGACTGTGAAGGCGCTGCGTTCTGTCCTCCGGTGCGCAACCTGGATGACCTGCGGCAGCTGGCCCAGGGCTTCACCGGAACGGTCAGCCCGGCCTATGACGCCTGGGCCCAGGCGAGCCGGCAGTTTCATGAGCAGTACCTGAACGAACAGCTGCGCCTGGCGGCCTTGTTCCCGAAGATCAGCAGTGAGATCGAGCGTTTCGACAACGCCGAACTGATGGGCGACGAGTTGGCGGACCGGCAGTTCCTGTTGACCTTCGACGACGGTCCGAGCGCCGCCGGTGGCCACACCGATACGCTGGCCAACGTACTGCGGGCCAACGATCTGCATGGCCTGTTCTTCGTCCTGGGCGAGCCGTTCCAGGCCCGTCTGCGCAAGTCATCGCCGGAGAAGATGCGCGAGTTGTACAACGGCCAGTGCGTCGCCCTGCATGGCTGGACGCACAAATCCCATAGCGCCTGGAGCGAATGGCAGCAGTCCGTCACCCGTTCCGCGACCCTGGTGCGCGGCACGTTGCCGGACGACTACCAGCCGCTGTTCCGCCCGCCCTATGGCCAGCGTTCCAGTGACAGCGCGGCGTTCTTCAAGGCCCAGGGAATCAAGGTGATGCTCTGGGGCATCGACTCCCAGGACTGGAGCAAGACCCTCAACGCCAGCGCGGCGAGCCAGCGGGTACAGACGCTGATGCTACTGTGGCGCCGGGGGATCATTTTGTTTCACGACATTCACAACAAGGCGCCTGCCGCAGTGCCGACGCTGATCGCCGCGAACAAGGGCAATGGCGTGAAATGGGTGGATTGCCGCGCGACGCGGTGAGCCCCGATTTTTATTGCGAGCCCGCTCGTTCCTACAGGTACGGCACGAGCGCCGACCGGCGCTCGATGGCTCGCGATACACCCTGAAAAACACCGCGTATCCCCCGCCACCCGCAGCTCTCCATCCTGCCTGTATCATCCCGTATCCTTTCTTCCCCGACCTTTTCCCGACCCTGTGCCAGGCTGCAAGGCACGTCAGCGGTCAAAGGAGTGACAGCTCATGCACGACACCCTCGAACAGGTCTTCGGTTATCCACAATTTCGTCCTGGCCAGGAGGCGGCGGTCAGCGCGGTGCTCGCCGGGCGCTCGGCAGCGG
Source organism: Pseudomonas sp. NPDC089530 (assembly GCF_050280705.1). NCBI lineage: Bacteria > Pseudomonadati > Pseudomonadota > Gammaproteobacteria > Pseudomonadales > Pseudomonadaceae > Pseudomonas > Pseudomonas sp. NPDC089530. The sequence goes on from NZ_JBNNVU010000021.1 coordinate 15,181, forward strand.
CGATCTTTCCCACGGGTTCCGGCAAGTCCCTGTGCTACCAGCTGCCGGCCTTGTTGCTGCCGCACCTGACCCTGGTGGTCTCGCCGTTGCTGGCGCTGATGCAGGATCAACTGGCGTTCCTGCAGCGACACGGTATCGCCGCGGCAAGCATCGATTCGGCGCAGAGCCGTGACGAGGCCAATGAGGTGATGGCGCGGGCCCGCTCCGGGGAACTGAAGATCCTGATGATCTCGGTGGAGCGCCTGAAGAACGAACGCTTTCGCAACTTCCTGCAGCAGGTGCGGATCTCCCTGCTGGTGGTGGACGAGGCGCATTGCATCTCCGAGTGGGGCCACAACTTTCGCCCCGACTACCTCAAGCTGCCGGACTATCAGCGCCAGTTCGACATACCCCAGGCGCTGCTGCTGACCGCTACCGCCACGCCCAAGGTGATCGCCGACATGCAGGCGAAGTTCGCCATCGCCGCGCAGGATGTGGTGACCACCGGTTTCTACCGGCCCAACCTCAACCTGCTGGTGGAGCCGGTGCGCGGGCCCGACAAGCGTCGGCGCCTGGTGGAGTGGCTGGGCGCGCGGCCCGGGCAGCCGAGCATCGTCTACGTCACCTTGCAGAAAACCGCCGAGCACGTCGCCGAACACCTGAGTCGCCATGGCATCCAGGCCGAGGCCTATCACGCCGGCTTGCCCCATGAGCAGCGCGAGGCCATCCAGCGCCGGTTCATGGCCGGCCAGGCCAATTGCATCGTCGCCACCATTGCTTTCGGCATGGGCATCGACAAAAGCGATATCCGCAATGTGGTGCATTTCGACCTGCCCAAATCCATCGAGAACTACAGCCAGGAAATCGGCCGCGCCGGGCGCGATGGACAGCCTTCCGACTGCCTGGTGCTGGCCAACCGCGACAGCCTCAACGTGCTGGAAAACTTCGTCTACGGCGACACGCCGGAATTGGAAGGCATTCGCTACGTGCTGGACGAGTTGCAGGGCGCGGCGCCCGACGGGCAATGGGAGTTCCTGCTGGGGCCGCTGGCGGACCAGAGCAATATCCGCCAGCTGCCGCTCAAGACCTTGCTGGTGCAGTTGGAGCTGCGTGGCCTGATTGCGCCGCGCTACGCCTATTTCGCCGAATACCGGTTCAAGTTCCTCGAGGAACCGGAGGTGTTGCTGGCGCGTTTCGAGGGCGAACGCCGGGCGTTCGTGGCGGCGATCATCGAGACGTCCAGCCGTGCCCGGACCTGGGCCACGGTGAATTTCGACGCGCTTTATCAACAGCACCAGGCCGAGCGCAGCCGGGTGGTGAAGGCCCTGGACTTCTTCCAGGAAAAGGGTTGGGTGGAGCTCGAAAGCAAGCAGATGACCGAGGTCTATACCCTGCTGGAGACGGGGTTCGAGGTCGAGGCCCTGAGCCGGCAACTGCATGCCTACTTCAAGCAGCACGAAAGCAGCGAAATCGCGCGGATCCACGCCATGCTCGAATTGTTCGCCACCGAGCAGTGCCTGGGGTATCGCCTGGCCCAGTATTTCGGCGATGGTCAGGCGCCGCAGCGCTGCGGACATTGTTCGGTGTGTCACGGTCAGGTGGCCCGTTTGCCGGAGCCGCCAACCTTGCCGGCGCTTGTGGATAAAAACTTCGAAGCGCTGTGCGGTGAATTTATCCACAGGCATCAGCAGCACAACGGCGCCGTCCCGGGGGCGGAACGGCTGACGCGTTTCCTGTGTGGAATCAGCGTACCGTTGTTCACCAAGCTCAAGGCCCGGTCGATCCCGGGGTTTGCGGTGCTCGAGGATTACCCCTATGCCGAAGTGCGCGAATGGGCCGAACATCACCTCAAGGACTGACAGGTACCTGTAGCCGCTGGCGCAGCCTGCGATCGGCTGCGTAGCAGCTGCAAATCCAGGCACTGCGGTATGTCTGGAGGCGGGTGGCAGGGCAAAGGGTTTGCCGCGTGTTAACGGCATGAGGTGAAATGAGCGTTGCCAGATCGATCACTATCGCGTGGTCACTTCTCTGCCCCTTACCCCGAGACCCACCCCATGACCGACCGCCTGCCACAACGCACCGACTACCGCCATTTCCAGCCGATCATCACCCGTTGGCACGACAACGATGTCTACGGCCATGTGAATAACGTCACTTACTACAGCTTCTTCGACACGGCGGTGAACACTTACCTGATCGAAGAGGGTGGCCTGGATATCCACGATGGCGAAGTGGTGGGGTTTGTGGTGAGTTCGGCCTGCGATTACTTTGCCTCGGTCGCTTTTCCCGAACGTATCGAGATCGGCTTGCGGGTCGGCAAGTTGGGTAACAGTTCGGTGCAGTACGAGTTGGCGGTGTTCAAGGCGGGGGAGGCGGATGCCTGCGCGGCGGGGCGCTTCGTGCATGTGTTCGTCGACCGGGCGTCGAATCAGCCGGTGGGGATTCCGGCCGGGCTGCGTGCAGCGCTGGAACGCTTGCTGATGTGAGGCATGAAAAAGACCGCAGCCTGCGGTCGGCTCCTTGGGGTTCATCCCGGGGGTGATGATGAACCCTGTGCTCGAGGAGCTGCCGTCAGGCTGCGGTCGTTGGTGTCAGCGGGCTGCGACCGTTTCAGGTCTTAGTCGCGCCAGTGACGTCGGTGCTTGTAGTGCCCGTAGGCATGGCCCCGACCTGGGTGGTCACGGTAGTAGCGACGGTCGTCATAGTCGCGGTAGCGGCGACCGTCTCGATCGTCGCGATCATCGCGATAGCTGGAGTTGCCCATATGGTTACCCAGCGCACCGCCGACGCCACCGCCCGCCGCCGCACCGATCAGGCTGCCGGTGGTGCCGCCCATGCTGCGGCCGACCACGTTACCGCCCGCTGCGCCCAGCGCACCGCCGATAGCGGCTTCGCCACGGCTGTGTCTGTCGGCTCCCACGGCGCTGCCGCCAGCGCCGCCCAGAGCCGCGCCGATGGTCGAACCGGTGCTGCCACCAATCGACTGACCGACGACCGAGCCTAGAACCCCGCCCAATGCGCCGCCTACACCCGCTTCAGTGGTGCCGCCGGCGGAGGCGATGCCGCTGACGAGGCCAAGGGACAACAAGAGAATCGAGGAGAACTTCATAAAGGAGCCTCAAAGGGATGACGGCGCGATCCTGAGGCTGTGGCGAGGGGCTTACAATCGAAATCCGACGAATAACACGAGTTGTACACAACCTCGTAACTTATTGTTTTTGGCTGGGAACTTACGCGATTTTCGCGGGTCTGTAGCTACTTGGAAAAGGCCGCTTTCGTAGGAAAGCGGCCTTTTTTGTGGGCGGGATTTATGGGGATGGCATGGCGTTGAGAACGCTTTGCCTCATCTGTAGGACGCAGCTTGCGCGCAATAAACGATAACGCGGTGTTTCAGATGTTCCGCGTCGTCGCTATTGCGGGCAAGCCCCACTCCTGTCGAGCCCTCAGGCCGACCTGGCCATGATCAAGCCGTTGTTGCTGGCCGCCTCCAGGCGGATCGCAATGAACTTCGAGGTCGGGGTATGGCTGCCGTCGCCGATGCTCTCCAGCGGCACCAGCGGGTTCACTTCCGGGTAGTAGGCTGCCGCCTGCCCCGCCGGAATATCGAATGCCAGTAGGGTGAAGCCCTTGACCCGGCGTTCGCGGCCGTCGTCCCACAACGAAACGATGTCGGCTTTCTGCCCCGGCTTGAAGCCCAGGCGGATGATGTCGGCTTCGTTGACGAACAGCACGTCGCGCTGGCCCTTCACGCCGCGATAGCGGTCGTCCAGACCGTAGACGGTGGTGTTGTACTGGTCGTGCGAGCGCATCGATTGCAGGATCAGGTCCGGCAGCTGCCCGGTGGCGCGGGTGCGTTCGTGCAGCAGATCCTTGGGCAACAGGTTCGGGCGGAAATTGGCGCGCCCCGACGGGGTGTTCCAGCGCCGGGCGCCAGCCGCGTTGCCGAGATAGAAGCCACCGGGGTTCTGCAGCCGCTCGTTGAAGTCCTTGAAGCCTGGAATGGTGTCGGCGATCAGGTCGCGGATGCGGCCGTAGTCGGCCACCAGCCAGTTCCAGTCCACCGGGTGGCTGCCCAGGGTGGCGGCGGCGATGCCGGCGAGAATCGACGGCTCCGAGCGCATCTGCTGCGACAGCGGCTGCAACTGGCCGTTGGAGGCGTGGACCATGCTGAAGGAGTCCTCCACGGTCACCGCTTGTGCGCCGCCACTTTGCAGGTCGATGTCGGTGCGCCCCAGGCATGGCAGGATCAACGCCTCCTTGCCATGGGCCAGGTGGCTGCGGTTGAGCTTGGTGCTGATCTGCACGGTCAGGTCGCAGTTGCGCAGGGCCTGGAAGGTCCGTGGGCTGTCCGGGGTGGCCTGGGCGAAGTTGCCGCCCAGGCCGATGAAGACTTTCGAACGGCCTTCGAGCATGGCGTGGATCGCCTCGACCACGTTGTGGCCGTTGGCGCGTGGCACCTTGAACTGGAAGCGCCGTTCCAGGGTATCGAGAAAGGCCACGGGCGGGCGTTCGTTGATGCCCATGGTGCGGTCGCCCTGCACGTTACTGTGGCCGCGTACCGGGCACAGGCCGGCGCCTGGGCGGCCGATGTTGCCGCGCAGCAGCATCAGGTTGGCGATTTCCTGGATGGTCGGCACCGAGTGGCGATGCTGGGTGATGCCCATGGCCCAGCACATGATCACGTTCTTGCCTTTGGCGTACATGCGTGCCGCTTGCTCGATTTCCACCAGGGTCAGGCCGGACTGCTCGACGATCGCCTCCCATGGGGTGTCGTCGATGACGCCCAGGTAGTCGAGAACGGCGGCGGTGTGTTCGTTGAGGAAGTCGTGGTCGAACACCGCCGGTGCGCCGCTCTTCTGCGCATCGCGCTCCCATTGCAGCAGGAACTTGGCCATGCCGCGCACCACCGCCATGTCGCCGCCCAGGGCCGGGCGGAAGTAGGCGGTGTTGGTCGGCTTGTTGCCGTTGGTGAGCATCTCGATCGGGTTTTGCGGATGCTGGAAGCGTTCCAGGCCGCGCTCTTTCAAGGGGTTGATGCACACCACCTGGGCGCCGCGCTTCACCGCTTCGCGCAATGGCTCGAGCATCCGCGGATGGTTGGTGCCGGGGTTCTGGCCCCAGACGAAAATCGCATCCGCATGCTCGAAGTCATCGAAGGTCACGGTGCCCTTGCCGACACCGATGCTTTGCGCCATGGCCACGCCGCTGGCCTCGTGGCACATGTTCGAGCAGTCGGGGAAGTTGTTGGTGCCGTAGGCGCGCACGAACAGCTGGTACAGGTAGGCGGCTTCGTTGCTGGCGCGGCCCGAGGTGTAGAACTCGGTCATGTCCGGGCTCGGCAGCGCCCGCAGGTGCTTGCCGATCAGGGCGAAGGCCGCGTCCCAACTGATGGGTTTATAGCGATCGGTCTCGGCGTCGTAGCTCATGGGTTCGGTCAGGCGACCCTGGTACTCGAGCCAGTAGTCGCTCTGCTCCAGCAGCGAGCTGACGCTGTGCTTGGCGAAGAACTTGCCGTCCACCCGGCGTTTGGTGGCTTCCCAGTTCACCGCCTTGGCGCCGTTCTCGCAGAATTTGACCATGCCGCTTTCCGGCGAGTCGCCCCAGGCGCAGCCCGGGCAGTCGAAACCACCGTTCTGGTTGGTCTTGAGCATCATGCGGATGTTCTTCAGCGCGTTGTCGCTGGTCAGCCAGGCCTGGGCGACGCTGATGAGCGCGCCCCAGCCACCTGCTGGGCCCTTGTAGGGTTTGTAGCGCGGGGTAGGTGTCTGTTCGGCTTGATGATGAGTGGTCACGCTTGATTTTCCATGGCTGGGCTGTAGACCCGCGGCGCACTTTTCTGCGGCAGGTGAATGAGATTGAGGTTGTGCCGGCGCGCCCATTGCAGGGCCAGGCCGGTGGGCGCCGACAGGCTGACCAGGGTCTGGATGCCGGCGCGCAAAACTTTCTGGATCAGCTCCAGGCTGCAGCGGCTGGTGACGATGGCCACACCGCCGGCGGTGGCGATGTTCTGGCGGATCAGCGCGCCGATCAGCTTGTCGAGTGCGTTGTGCCGGCCGATGTCTTCACGGCCCAGCAGCAGTTCGCCGCGGTCGTTCATGAACACCGCCGCATGCACCGCCCCGGAGTGCTGGCCCAGGGGTTGGAAGGCGCTGATGCGCTGGCGCAGGCCGTCGAGCCATTGGGCCGGCGGCAAAGGCGCACCAGGCAGCACCTTGAGGTCCGGCAGGGCCTGTTCCACGGCTTCCACGCCGCACAGGCCACAACCGCTGGTGCCGGCCAACTGCCGGCGCTGCTGCTTGAGGTTCCAGAAGGCGCGGCTGGAGATCTGCACCTGGGCGTACTGGGCCGAGCCGCTGCCGCTCAATTGCAGGTCGTAGATGTCCGAAGCGTCGCCGATGATGCCGCTGCCGAGGCTGAAGCCGACGATGAAGTCTTCCAGGTCGCTGGGGGTGACCAGCATCACCGCCTGGCTGATGCCGTTATAGGCGATCGCCAGCGCGACTTCCTCGGCGAGCGCGGTGCTGGCCGATTCTGTCTGGTCGAGATTGCTGTAGTGGTAGCTCTGACTGGCAGCGGGCGCGGGCGTTTTCGGGGCGGGCGTCGCGCAAGCCGGGCGCTGGGTTTTCATGGGGCATCACCGGCGGAATATCCAGATCTAAGACTAAGCGCGTCAAAGTGTCGCGTCTAATTGCTAGTACTGATGTTCCGATAGATGACGTCGATCAAGCCCCGCTTGGCGATTGTCGATACAGCGCGAAGCAGGCTTCCGCCAGGGCCGAACGCGGAGCGCTGCGACGCATGATCAACCCCAGCTGCGCCAGGGTCTGGGCGTCGCCGATGGGCTGCAGGCGCAGGTCGTCGGTGAGGGCTTCCAGGCCGCCGCCCAGGGGCATCACGGCGCAACACAGGCCACCGTGGACCATTTGCACCAGTTGGTGCACGGCATCGGTTTGCAGCAGCGGTTGCGGGCTGAGGCCGCGACTGTGGAAGTTGTGGTCGATGGACTGGCGGAAATGCATGCCGCTGGTGAGCATGCCCAGGGGCAGTTCGATCAGGGCTTCCCAGCTCAGGGGCTGGTCGCCGAAGTTGAAGAAGCGCTGGTCGTAGAGCAGGCCCATGCGGGTTTCGCCGAGGGCCAGGGACTCGAAGCGCTCGCTGTCCAGACGCTCCAGGTAGGACACCCCCAGATCCAGGCGATTGCTCGCCAGCTGTTCGAGGATCTGCTCGGAACTTAAGGCCGACAGCTCGAAGCGCAGGTTCGGGTGCGCCTCGTGCAACTGTTGCATCAGCGGCAGTGGGTCGAAGCTCGACAGCGGCACCACCCCCAGGCGCAGGGTCCCGACCAGATTGCCGCGACAGGCCGCCGCCTCGGCCTGCAGCCCATCGTAGGCAGCCAGCACGCTGCGGGCCCAGGCCAGCACCCGTTCCCCCGGGGCGGTGAAACCTTCGAAGCGCTGGCCGCGGTTGACCAGCGGCAGGTCGAGTTCTTCCTCAAGGCTGCGCAGGCGCATGGACAGGGTCGGCTGGGTGATGTGGCAGCGGGCGGCGGCCTGGCCGAAGTGTCGGGTTTCGTCGAGGGCGATGAGGAATTTCAGCTGCTTGATGTCCATCTTCGCTCCTGGGCGCTAGGGGGAGGCGATTCTAGCCTGCTTGCCGCGCAGAGCGTCATGGATCGATTTTGAACCTCGCCTTTGCGGGCTGGTCTAGTCTTTCGCGTCTGGACCCATAAACCCAAGGAGTGTGCACCATGAGTATTTTTAGCTTTGTGAAAGAAGCGGGCGAAAAGCTTATTGATCTGTTGACGCCGGGTAACGCCAATGCGAGCGAACAGCTGAAGGACCACATCGCCAAGGTCGGCCTGGGCAACCCCAACGTCCAGGCTACCGTGGAAGGCGACAAGGTCATCGTGACCGGTGAAGTCGCCAGTCAGGAAGAGAAGGAAAAGATCCTCCTGGCCGTGGGCAACATTGCCGGTGTCGGCAGCGTGGACGACCGGATCACCGTGACCGGTCCCGTGGCTGCCGCCGCGCGTTTCGTCACCGTGAAAAAAGGCGACACCCTCAGCGCCATTTCCAAGGCCGAGTACGGCGACGCCAACAAGTACAACAAGATCTTCGAGGCCAACAAGCCGCTGCTGTCGCACCCGGACAAGATCTATCCGGGCCAGGTTCTGCGTATTCCGGAATGATTGCGTAACGACCTTCGCGGGCAAACCTCGCTCCTACGAGAGGGAGCTTGCCCGCGATACAGTCATAGCCCCTCGATCAAGTCTCGATAATCCCCCACCGCGGCAAATTCCGCCGTGTCTTTCGGCCCCTTGCGGCTGTCCGGCTCACTCACCGCCAACAGATGGGCCACCCCGAAATTCCGCGCGCTGCGCAGGATCGGCAAGGTGTCGTCGATAAACAGGCTGCGCGCCGGATCGAAACCGATATCCGCCTGCAGCGCGTCCCAGAACTGCGGGTTCTCCTTGGCGAAGCCGTAATCGTGGGAACTGATCAAGCGTTCGAAGTAGGGCGCCAGTTCGACCTTTTCCAGCTTCAATGACAGCGAATCGCGGTGCGCGTTGGTGATCAGCACCACGCGTTTGCCGGCTTGTCTGATGGCCGCGAGGAAGGTGTCGGCGTCCGGGCGCAGGGCGATCAGGTGGGCGGTTTCCAGCTTCAGTTCGCGCACCGGCAGCTTCAGCTCGGCGCTCCAGAAGTCCAGGCAATACCACTGCAATTGTCCGGCGTTACGCTCGAACAGCGGCCGCAATTCCATTTCAGCCATGGCGCGGCTGACGCCATGCAGTTCGGCGTAACGCTGCGGCAGGTGCTCCAGCCAGAAATGGTTGTCGTAGTGCAGGTCCAGCAGGGTACCGTCCATGTCCAGCAGAACGGTGTCGATGTCGCGCCAGGGCAGTGAAGGCATGGAAAACGTCTCGCACAGTAGAAAGATATCCGACACAAACAATCGGGAAAGCCGCGCTATAGTAGCGCGTTCACGCCAAGGAGCCCTTTATGCGCCAGAAACCCACCGTACTCACCCGCGAGGTCGTCGCCACCAGCCGTCTGTTTTGCGTCGAGGCGGTGCAGTTGCGCTTTGCCAACGGTGTGGAACGCACCTACGAGCGCCTGGTGGGCAAGGCGGGCTACGGCGCGGTGATGATCGTGGCGATGCTCGATGCCGAACATGCGGTGCTGGTCGAAGAGTATTGCGGCGGCACCGACGCCTACGAACTGTCCCTGCCCAAGGGCCTGATCGAGCCCGGCGAGGATGTGCTGGCGGCGGCCGAGCGCGAACTCAAGGAAGAGGCCGGTTTCGGCGCGCGGCAGCTGGAGCACCTGACCGAGCTGTCGTTGTCCCCCGGCTACATGAGCCAGAAGATCCAGGTGGTGCTGGCCACCGACCTCTACGAAGAGCGGCTGGAAGGCGACGAGCCCGAGCCGATGCGGGTGGACAAGATCAACCTGCGCGAGCTGTCGGGCCTGGCGCAGAACCCGCAATTCACCGAAGGCCGCGCCCTGGCCGCGCTGTATCTGGCCCGTGACCTGCTGACCCAGCGCGGCGCCTTTCAAGCATGAGCGAACCCTCCATGAACGTTCCCCACCCGTTGCTGGCCCCGGTGATCGACCTGGCCCTGAAGGCTGGCGAGGTCATCCTGCCGTTCTGGCGGGCCGATGTCGCCGTTACCAGCAAGGCCGATGAATCGCCGGTCACCGCCGCCGACCTGGCGGCCCACCATCTGATCGTGCAGGGCCTGACCGCGTTGGATCCGAGCATCCCGGTGCTCTCCGAAGAAGACGCCGATATCCCTCGCGAGGTGCGGGCCGGCTGGCAGCGCTGGTGGCTGGTGGACCCGCTGGACGGCACCAAGGAATTCATCTCCGGCAGCGAAGAGTTCACCGTCAATATCGCCCTGATCGAACAGGGCCGGGTGGTGTTCGGCGTGGTGTCGATGCCGACCAGCGGTCGCTGCTACTTCGGCGGTGCCGGCCTGGGTGCCTGGCGCGCCGATCAGGGCCAGGCGCCAGTGGCGATCCGGGTGCGGGACAGCCTGTCGGCTGGCGAAGCCTTCACCGTGGTCGCCAGTCGCCGGCACAGCAGCCCCGAGCAGGAGCGCCTGCTGGCCGGGCTGAGCGCGGCCCTGGGCGAGTTGCAGTTGGCGAACATCGGCAGCTCGCTGAAGTTCTGCCTGCTGGCCGAAGGCGCGGCGGATTGTTATCCGCGGCTGGCGCCGACTTCGCAGTGGGACACCGCGGCGGCGCAAGGGGTGTTGGAAGGGGCCGGAGGCGAGGTGCTGGACCTGGGCGGCGCACCGTTTCGCTACCCGGCGCGGGAGTCGCTGCTCAATGACTTCTTCCTGGCGCTGCCGGCCAAGGCAGCATGGCGTGGGCGCCTGCTGGAGCTGGCCCGAGGGTGATGCTTCTTGTAGCCGCTGCGGCTACAAGCATTCAGCGGTGCAACACGTACTGCCCGGTAAAGCGCACCGCGTCCTCATCGCTGCCCGCGTTCACCACCCGGGTGTGCAGGATCAGCCGGGCCCGGCCGTAGCGCTGGTACATGGCCACGAACCTGTGCCACACCTCTTCGCTCGGCGCCGGGCAAATGGCCGTGGCGTCGCCGGTCACCGGCAGCGGGTAATTGATCTGCCCTTCCTGGATCACGATATGCCCGTCGTCGATCCCGGCTTCTTTCAGCCGCAGGTGCAGCCAGCCCCAGCCGGCCAGTACCGCGCCGCAATACAGGCTGCCGCCGAACATGGTGCTCTTGTGGTTGACGTTGGCGTCCAGCGGCAAATGCAGGCGCAGTTCCTGGGCCTGCCAGTCGAGCACCTTCAGGCCCATGTCCCGCGTCAGGGGAATGTCGTGATGGAGAATGGATTCCAGGTAACGACTGTCGCGGTTCATGCAGGGCCTCGCTGATAAAGGTGGTACTTAAACAAGATTAGTCGGCGTCGCTCAATCGATATCGTCGCTGCCGGAACTGGCGCTGCTGTCGCCGAAGCTCAGGCCGTGTTTGCGCAGTTTGTCGTGCAGGGTCTTGCGGGGAATGCCCAGGGCTTCGGCCAGGCTGCGCAGCGAATTGTGGGAGCGTGCCAGCTCGGCGGCGATCAGGCTCTTTTCGAAGTTTTCCACCTGTTCGCTCAGGCCGCCCTCGATCACGGCCGGGGCCGGCTGCGAGGCACCGCCCTCCGGCGGGTTGTTGTCCAGGGCCAGTTCCAGGCCGAGGGCGAAGCGTTCGGCGGCGTTCTGCAGTTCGCGCACATTGCCCGGCCAGTTGTGGCGCAGCAGCAGGGCGCGTTGTCCCGGTTGCAGCTCGTGGGGCGGCAGGCCGTGGCGGGCGCTGGCCTCGTCGGCGAAATGCTGGAACAACAGCAGGGCGTCTTCGCCACGCTCGCGCAGCGGCGGGATCCGCAGCGGCGCGACATTCAGGCGGTAATACAGGTCGGCGCGGAAGCGCCCCTGGTCGGCCGCCTGGCGCAGGTCTTCCTTGGTGGCAGCGATGATGCGGATGTCCAGCGGGATCAGCTGATTGCCCCCCAGGCGCTCCACCACCCGTTCCTGCAGCATGCGCAGCAGCTTGACCTGGACATCCAGGCTCATGCTTTCGATTTCGTCGAGGAACAGCGTGCCGCCGTTGGCGAACTCGAACTTGCCGATGCGGCGTTTCTGCGCGCCGGTAAAGGCTCCCGGCTCGTGGCCGAACAGCTCGCTCTCGACCACCGACTCGGCCAGGGCGCCGGCGTTGATCGCCACGAACGGGCCGTTGCGCCGGCTCGACAGATCGTGCAGCGCCCGCGCCACCACTTCCTTGCCAGCCCCGGTCTCGCCGAGGATCAGCACGTCGGCCCGGGTCGCCGCCAGGGCGCCGATCTGCTCGCGCAAACGCAGCATCGGCGCCGACAGCCCCACCAGCCGCGCGCTGAGTTCCTGGCGGTCGCTCAGGGCCAGGCGCAGGCTGCGGTTGTCCAGTACCAGGCGGCGCAGGGCCAGGGCCCGGCGCACGCTGTCGAGCAGGGCGTCGCTGGCGAAGGGTTTCTCCAGGAAGTCATAGGCGCCGGCGCGCATCGCCTGCACCGCCAGCGGTACGTCGCCGTGGCCGGTGATCAGCAGTACCGGCAGTTCCGGGTCCTGGCCGTGCAATTCGCCGAGCAGTTCGAGGCCGTCCATGCCGGGCATGCGGATGTCGCTGACCACCACCCCCGGCCAGTCGCGTTCCAGGCGCGCGGCCAGGCCCTGGGCTTCGCCCAGCGGCAGGATCTTCAGCCCGGCCAGGTCCAGGGTCTGGCTCAGGGCCTGGCGCAGGTGCGGATCGTCGTCGATCAACACTACCTGCACGTCGCTGGTGATCGGTGTACTCATACGCTGCGGTCCTCGGACGGTTGCAGGCTCACTCCCGGCGCGCCGGCGCGCAGCCGCAGGGTAATCAGGGCGCCGCCTTCGCGGTGGTTGGAGAACGACAGTTCACCGCCAAAGGCGCGCATCAGGGTGTCGCAGATCGCCAGGCCCAGGCCAAGCCCCTGGGTGCGGGTCTTGGTGGTGTAGAAAGGCTCGCCGGCGCGGCCCAAAGCTTCCATGCAGAAGCCCGGACCATTGTCGCGAATGTACAGGTTGACGCCGCTGGCGGTGGATTCGGCACTCAGCCAGAGCCTGCGCGGCGGGCCCTTTTCGGTCAGGGCGTCCAGGGCGTTGGCCAGCAGGTTGCCGAGCACCTGGCGCAGGCGCGTTTCCCCGGCCTCGACCCACAGGGTGGCCGCCGGCAGGTCGCGGATCAGTTCCACCTCCATCGCCCGTCGGCGCTTGGCCAGCAGCGCCAGGGCATCGTCCAGCGCCGGTTGCAGGGCGACGCTTTCCGGCGCGTGGCGGTCGCGGCGGGCAAAGGCGCGCAGGTGGGCGATGATCGAGGCCATGCGTCCGGTCAGTTCGCTGATCAGCTTGAGGTTGCCGCGGGCGTCCTCGGTGCGCTGATGGTCCAGCAGCACGCCAGCGTTTTCCGCGTAGCTGCGGATCGCCGCCAGGGGCTGGTTGAGTTCATGGCTGATGCTCGCCGACATGGTGCCCAGGGCCGAGAGCTTGCCGGCCTGCACCAGGTCGTCCTGGGCGCGCACCAGCTCCTGCTGGGCGTGCTCGCGCTCCAGCACTTCCTGCTTGAGGCGGCGGTTGAGGCCTTCCAGGTCGCTGGTGCGTTCGGCCACGCGCATTTCCAGCTCGCGCCGGGCCTTGGCTTCGAAGGCGATGCGTTCCAGGTAATGGCGGCGCCGTTGCATCATCAGCCCGAGCAGCAGCATCAGCACCGCCAACGTGGCGCCACCCACCGCCATCACCGTGCGCACCGGGCGGTCGATCAGGGTGCGCGGGGCGAGGATGCTCACGCTCCAGCCGGTTTCGTCGATCTGCTGGGTCTGGGTCAGCCAGGCGCTGGAGTCGAGATTCAACGGCCGTGGATCGCGGGTCGGGTAGGGCTGGATGGCGACGATGGCCTTGCTTTCGTCTTCGCTCAGCGGGCGGGTCGAGCGAAAGCGCCACTCCGCCCGCGAGGTGAGGATCACCACGCCGTTGTGGTCGGTGACCACCAGCTGTTCGGGGGTTTTGCCCCAGAGGCTTTCGGTGTGGTCCAGGTCGACCTTGACCACCAGCACGCCGATGATCTTCTCCCGGTCGTGCACTGCGGCGGCGAAGAAATAACCGCGCTTGGCCGAGGTGGTGCCCAGGCCGAAGAAGCGTCCCAGGCGCCCGGCCATGGCTTCGCTGAAATACGGGCGAAAGGAAAAATTGCGGCCGACGAAACTGTCGTGCTTGTCCCAGTTGGAGGCCGCCAGGGTCTTGCCGGTGGTGTCCATCAGGTACATGACTTCGGCCCCGGTCTGGGTGCTGATGTGCTTGAGCAGGCGGTTGGCATTGCCCTGGGTCACGCCGTCGTCCGGCGCGCCGAGGACGGCGCGCAGCGCCGGCAGCTCGCCGAGGAGCTGCGGCAGCACTTCGTAGCGGTGCAGGGTGCCCAGCAGGTTGGCGACGTAGAGGTCCAGGGTCTGGCGATTCTGCCCCGCCAGCTCGCTGCGGTAGTAACGTTCGGCCAGATGCTCCAGCGGCCACAACAGCGGCGCCAGGCACAGGGCCAGCAACGCCAGGCTACGCCAGCGGGGGCGTCGGGGAAGAGGTGGAGTCATGGGGGATGCGCCTGTGGGTACAGACGCATTATGCCTAGGCTCTGTACGAAAAGTGGCCACGTTCGCCGACTTTTCGCACAGACCTCCTAGGCCTGGGCAGCCATACACTCGCGCAATGCGCTGCGCCACTCCGGCTGGACCACGCCCCACTCCCGCGCCAGGCGGCTGCAATCGAGGCGGGAGTTCAAGGGGCGCGGCGCGGGGGTCGGGTAGTCGCGGGAGGGAATCGCTTCCAGGGTGGCGCAGGCCTTGCCCTGGGCCAGCAGATGCTCGCCGATGGCCTGGGCGAAGCCGAACCAGGAGGTTTCACCGCCGGCGGTCAGGTGGTAGGTCCCCCATTCGCCGGGCTCGCCCGCCTGCCAGCGTTCGATCAGGGCGGCGGTGCTGGTGGCGATGGTGCTGGCCCAGGTCGGCGCGCCGATCTGGTCGGCCACCACGCGCAGGTGCGGCTTTTCCTGCAGCAGGCGTTGCATGGTCAGCAGGAAATTCTTCCCGGTGTTCGAGTAGACCCAACTGGTACGCAGGATCAGGTGCGCGCCGCCAATGGTGGCGATGGCCCGTTCGCCGGCCAGTTTGCTCTGGCCGTAGACGCTCAGCGGGTTGGGTTCATCGTCTTCGGTGTAGGGCGCGGGCTTACTGCCGTCGAAGACGTAGTCGGTGGAGTAGTGGATCAGCGGAATGCCCAGCGCCCGGGCTTCCTCGGCAAACACCCCGGGGGCGCTGGCGTTGATCGCGAAGGCCAGCTCCGGCTCGCTTTGCGCCTGGTCGACAGCGGTGTGGGCCGCCGCATTGATGATCAGTTGCGGGCGCAGGTTGCGCACCTGCTGGCGGATGGCATCCGGACGCGTCAGGTCGAGCCGCTCGCGCCCCGGCACGATCAACTCGTACTGGTTGCCCAGGCGCTGCTGTAGGGCCTGGGACACCTGGCCGTGCTGGCCGCTGATAAGGATCCTCAACTGGCCGCTCATGGGAACAGCTCGGCTTCGCCCAGCCACTTGCCGGCCTGGTCCTTGGCCGAGAGCTGCACGGGGCCGTCGAGCTGCCAGTCGATGGCCAGGGTCGGGTCGTCCCAGCGGATGCAGCGTTCGGACGCCGGCGTGTAGTAGTCGGTGGTCTTGTAGAGGAATTCGGCGTACTCGCTCAGCACCACGAAACCGTGGGCGAAACCTTCCGGCACCCACAGCTGGCGATGGTTGTCCGCGGACAGGCGCACCCCGGTCCATTGGCCGAAGTGCGGCGAGCTGCGGCGGATATCCACCGTGATGTCGAGCACTTCGCCGGCCACCACCCGCACCAGTTTTCCCTGGGTGTTGTCGATCTGGTAGTGCAGGCCGCGCAGCACGCCTTTCTGCGAGCGCGAGTGGTTGTCCTGGACGAACTGGGTGCGCACGCCGGTGGCGGCTTCGAACGCCTGGGCGTTGAAGCTCTCGTAGAAAAAACCGCGCTCATCGCCAAAGACCTTGGGTTCGATGATCAGCACGCCGGGCAGTTCGGTGGCCAGCACCTTCATGGCTTTTCTCCCGCCAGGCTGTAGAGGTATTGCCCGTAACCGGTCTTGCCGAAGTATTTGGCGTGGGCCAGCAGGTGCTCGCGATCTATCCAGCCCTGGTTGTAGGCGATCTCCTCGAGGCAGGCGACTTTCAGGCCCTGGCGGTGCTCGATGGTCTGCACATACTGCGAGGCTTCCAGCAGGCTGTCGTGGGTGCCGGTATCGAGCCAGGCGAAACCACGGCCGAAGCGTTCGACGCTGAGGTCGCCGCGTTGCAGGTAGGCATTGTTGACGTCGGTGATTTCCAGTTCACCCCGTGCCGAGGGCTTGACCGCCTTGGCGATGCTGACCACCGAGTTGTCGTAGAAATACAGCCCGGTGACGGCATAGCTGGACTTGGGGTGCTGGGGTTTTTCTTCGATCGACAGGGCGTTGCCCTGTTCGTCGAAGTCGATCACGCCAAAGCGCTGCGGGTCCTTGACCCAGTAGCCGAAGACGGTCGCTCCCGAGGCCTTCCTGGCGGCGTTTTGCAGCTTCTCGGTGAAGTGCTGGCCGTGGAAGATGTTGTCGCCGAGGATCAGGCACACCGGGTCCTCGCCAATGAATTCCTCGCCGATCAGGAACGCCTGCGCCAGGCCGTCCGGCGACGGTTGTTCGGCATAGCTGAAGCGCACCCCGAACTGACTGCCGTCGCCCAGCAGGTTGCGATACTGCGGCAGATCCTGGGGGGTGGAAATCAGCAGGATGTCCTTGATGCCGGCCAGCATCAGTACCGAGATCGGGTAATAGATCATCGGTTTGTCGTAGACCGGCAGCAGTTGCTTGGAAACCCCCAGGGTAATCGGGTGCAGGCGA
This sequence comes from Pseudomonas sp. NPDC089530, assembly GCF_050280705.1. NCBI lineage: Bacteria > Pseudomonadati > Pseudomonadota > Gammaproteobacteria > Pseudomonadales > Pseudomonadaceae > Pseudomonas > Pseudomonas sp. NPDC089530. The sequence goes on from NZ_JBNNVU010000021.1 coordinate 31,656, forward strand.
GTGCCCGAGCCGCCCGCCAGAACGATACCTTTCATCATGCGATCAGATCCTTGAAGTCAGTGAAGCCCAGGCGTTGCCCTTGATAACTGCCGTCCTGCACGTGCTGGCACCACTCCAGGTTGTCCAGGTACCACTGCACGGTCTTGCGCAGGCCGCTGGCGAAGGTTTCTTGCGGCACCCAGCCCAGTTCCCGTTCGATCTTGCCGGCGTCGATGGCGTAGCGCAGGTCGTGGCCGGGGCGGTCCTGGACGAAGGTGATCAGGTCGGCATAGTGCTGCACGCCTGCGGGTTTCTGCGGGGCCAGTTCTTCCAGCAATTGGCAGATGCCGCGCACCACGTCGATGTTCTTCTGTTCGTTGTGGCCGCCGATGTTGTAGGTCTCGCCGACCACGCCTTCGGTCGCCACCTTGAGCAGGGCACGGGCGTGGTCTTCGACGAACAACCAGTCGCGTACTTGCAGGCCGTTGCCGTACACCGGCAGCGGTTTCCCGGCCAGGGCGTTGAGGATCACCAGCGGGATGAGTTTTTCCGGGAAGTGGAACGGCCCGTAGTTGTTCGAGCAGTTGGTGATCAGCACCGGCAGGCCGTAGGTGCGCTGCCAGGCGCGGACCAGATGGTCGGACGCAGCCTTGCTGGCGGAGTAGGGCGAGCTGGGGGCGTAGGGTGTGGTTTCGGTGAACAGGTCGTCGACGCCATGCAGGTCGCCGTACACCTCGTCGGTGGAAATATGGTGGAAGCGGAAGGCGCTCTTTTCTTCTGGCGGCAGGTTCTGCCAGTAGGCGCGCGTGGCTTCCAGCAGGCTGTAGGTGCCGACGATGTTGGTCTGGATGAAGGTCGACGGACCGTCGATGGAGCGGTCGACATGGGACTCGGCGGCCAGGTGCATGATCGCCTGGGGCTGGAAGCGTTCGAGCAGTGCGCTGACGGTGGCCTGGTCGACGATATCGGCCTGGACGAACTCGTAGCGGGTGTCGGTGGCGATGCTCGCGAGCGACTCCAGGTTGCCGGCGTAGGTCAGCTTGTCGAGGTTGAGCACTTCGTGCCCGGTGTCGTGGATCAGGTGGCGAATCAGCGCCGATCCGATGAAGCCGGCGCCGCCGGTAACGAGAATGCGCATAGTGCTAGGCCTTTTTCCCTAAGACGTGGAGTCGCAAATGGTGCATAGCTTGTCGGCAGCCAGCGGTCGCTGCAAGGGCCGCCGACGTCTGGTCCGGGTCTTTCTCTTCCTTGTGGCGAGAGAGCCCTGGTCGGCTGCCCGGGCTTGGGGGTTGCGTAACGCCTGTGGCAGTGGCGATATAAGCGTCTGACAATAATTCCAGGGGTCGTTCCATGTTGCTCGCCACGTTGATTCACCGCGCCAGTCTGCCCGGCCCGCAAGTCTCCCCGCAGCAGGCGCTGGAGTTGCTCGAGGTGCACTACGGCCTGAGCGGCACGCTGCAGTCGTTGGGCAGCCAGCAGGATCTCAACTACCGGCTCGACAGTGCCCAGGGGCGTTTTGTCCTGAAGATCTGCCGTGGCGACTACGCCGCCCTGGAACTGCAGGCCCAGCATGGGGCGCTCAAGCATCTTGGCGAACACCCTGAGCTGCACGTGCCCCGGGTCATCCCGGCGAAGAACGGCGCGGACCTGCTGTCCCTGGAGGTCGGCGGCCAGGCGGTGCATGTGCGCCTGCTCGACTATATCGAGGGCCAGCCCCTGACCCACCTTGCGCACCTGGGCCCCGAGCTGGCGGCCGGGTTCGGCCGGTTGTGCGGGCAGATGGACCTGGCCCTGGCGGACTTCCAGCACCCGGGCCTGGAACGCACCCTGCAGTGGGATGCGCGCCACGCCCAGGCCCTGATCGACCATCTGTTGCCGGTGATCGCCGACGAACAGCAGCGCCAGCTGATCGCCGAGGTGGCCGCCCAGGCCGAGCGTCGGGTGCAGCGCCTGGCCGGGCAGTTGCCGGTGCAGGCGATCCACCTGGACATCACCGACGACAACGTGGTCTGGCAGCGGGATGCCCAGCGCCACTGGCAAGTGCAGGGGGTGATCGATTTCGGCGACCTGGTCCGCACCTGGCGCATCACCGACCTGTCGGTGACCTGCGCGGCGCTGCTGCACCATGCCGAGGGCGATCCGTTCTGCATCCTGCCGGCGGTCCGCGCCTACCACGGGGTCAATCCGTTGCAGCAGGCCGAGCTGCTGGCGCTGTGGCCGCTGATCGTGGCCCGTGCCGCGGTGCTGGTGCTCAGCGGCGAACAGCAGGTGAGCATCGACCCGGGCAACCAGTACAGCCGCGACAACCTGAACCACGAATGGGAGATCTTCCGCGTCGCCACCTCGGTGTCGTTCGAATTGATGGAGGCGGCCATCCTCGGCGCGGTGGGACAGGCGCTGCCGGCTATCGCCAGCGAAGGTTTCGCGCCCTTGTTGCCGGGCCTGGTGGGGCGCGAGTTCGCCCTGATCGACCTGGGCGTGCTCAGCCCGCACTTCGAGGCCGGCAACTGGGAGCAGCCCGATATCGACGCGCAGCTGTTGCACCAGGCCGCGGCGGCCCATGGGCTGGCGGCCAGCCGTTACGGGCAATACCGCCTGTCCCGGACCCGTCCGGACAGTGCCGTCGAGCCGGACACCTTCCCGTTGCACGTGCACTTGCAGGTGCCGTCGGGCACCGCGGTCGAGGCGCCTTTTGCCGGGGTGCTGCACCACGCCGCCGACGGCTCGTTGCGCCTCGACGGCCCGCAGCTGAGCGTGCGCTTGTGGGGCGTCACGCCTTCGCTGCATGTCGGCGCGGCCCTGGTCAAAGGCCAGGTGCTGGGGGCGGTGGACGGTGGGCTCAAGGTGCAGCTGTGCCGTGGCGCGCAGCTCGATCCGCCGTTGTTCTGCACCCCTTCGCGGGCGATCGCCTGGCAGATGCTGTGTCCGTCGCCGGCGGCGCTGCTGGGCCTGGCCTGCGACGCCGAGCCGGAGCTGGACCCGCAGGCCCTGCTGGCTCGGCGCGACGCCAGCTTCGCCCGCATGCAGAAGCACTATTACGTCGACCCGCCGCGCATCGAGCGCGGCTGGCGCAACCACCTGATCGACATGCAGGGCCGCTCCTACCTGGACATGCTCAACAACGTCGCGGTGCTCGGCCACGGCCACCCGCGCATGGCGGCGGAGGCCAGCCGCCAGTGGTCGCTGCTCAACACCAACTCGCGCTTCCACTACGCGGCGATCGCCGAGTTTTCCGAGCGTTTGCTGGAACTGGCGCCGGAAGGCTTCGACCGGGTATTCCTGGTCAACAGCGGCAGCGAGGCCAACGACCTGGCGATCCGCCTGGCCTGGGCCTACAGCGGCGGGCGCGACATGCTCAGCGTGCTGGAGGCCTATCACGGCTGGACGGTGGGCGCGGACGCGGTTTCCACCTCGATCGCCGACAATCCCCAGGCCCTGAGCAGCCGTCCGGACTGGGTGCATCCGGTGACCGCGCCCAATACTTACCGCGGCGAGTTCCGCGGCCAGCACAGCACCCCGGACTACGTGCGCAGCGTCGAACAGCACCTGGCCGAACTGGCGGCGCAGCAGCGCCAACTGGCCGGTTTCATCTGTGAACCGGTGTATGGCAACGCTGGCGGCATCGCCCTGCCGCCGGGCTACCTGGAACAGGTCTACGCGCTGGTCCGCGCCCGGGGCGGGGTGTGCATCGCCGACGAGGTGCAGGTTGGCTACGGGCGCATGGGTGAGTTCTTCTGGGGCTTCGAAGAGCAGGGCGTGGTGCCGGACATCATCACCATGGCCAAGGGCATGGGCAACGGCCAGCCGCTGGGGGCGGTGATCACCCGCCGGGAGATCGCCGAGGCGCTGGAGGCCGAGGGTTATTTCTTCTCCTCGGCCGGCGGCAGCCCGGTGAGTTGCCGGATCGGCATGGCGGTGCTGGATGTCATGCGCGACGAAAAACTCTGGGAGAACGCCCAGGTGGTCGGCGCTCATTTCAAGCAGCGCCTCGAGGCCCTGATCGACCGCCATCCGCTGGTGGGCGCGGTGCATGGCTCGGGCTTCTACCTGGGCCTGGAGCTGGTCCGCGATCGCCAGACCCTGGAGCCGGCCACCGAGGAGACCGCGCTGCTGTGCGATCGCCTGCGGGAGCTGGGGGTTTTCATGCAACCCACCGGCGACTACCTGAACATCCTCAAGATCAAGCCGCCGATGGTCACCACGCGCCAGAGCGTCGACTTCTTCGTCGACATGCTGTCCAACGTGCTGGACGAGGGGCTCTAAGCCCCTCGATTTCCTCGCCTGCGGATCGCGAGCCAGCCTCAAGCTTGCGTAGGAGCGATGCTTGCTCGCGATAGCGCCGGAACAGACAACCTCACCCTCCAAGATGACCCGATAAATACCGATAACAATCGGTATTTATCGGGTTTTATTTTTGAATTTATATTTTTATGGCTTCTAAAGCCGATTTTTATCGGATATAAAGTCATCCCTGTCAGGACACGCCCGAGCGCGTCCGGCCTTGTCCTTTTCTGTCATCGACCGATGCCACCATCGGTCCTCTGCTGCTGCCCAGGAGATGATTCATGAGTCGTATCGTTACCGTCGCTGCAACCCAGATGGCCTGTTCCTGGGACCTCGAAGCCAATATCGAGACCGCCGAGAAGCTGGTCCGCGACGCCGCCGCCAAGGGCGCGCAGATCATCCTGATCCAGGAACTGTTCGAGGCCCCGTACTTCTGCCAGAAGCCGAACCCGGACTACCTGCAGTTGGCGACGCCGGTGGAGACCAACGCGGCCATCGCGCACTTCCAGAAAGTCGCCCGGGAGCTGCAGGTGGTGCTGCCGATCAGCTTCTATGAGCTGGCAGGGCGGGCGCGTTTCAACAGCATCGCGATCATCGACGCCGACGGCAGCAACCTCGGGATTTATCGTAAAAGCCACATCCCGGACGGCCCGGGCTACCACGAGAAGTACTACTTCAACCCGGGCGATACCGGCTTCAAGGTGTGGAACACCCGCTATGCGAAAATCGGCGTGGGCATCTGCTGGGACCAGTGGTTCCCCGAGTGCGCCCGCAGCATGGCGCTGCTGGGTGCTGAAATCCTGTTCTACCCGACCGCCATCGGCAGCGAGCCGCACGATGCGAGCATCTCGTCCCGCGACCACTGGCAGCGCGTGCAGCAAGGCCATGCCGGCGCCAACCTGATGCCGCTGATCGCCAGCAACCGCATCGGCAACGAAGAGCAGGACGGCTATGACATCACCTTCTACGGCTCGTCGTTCATCGCCAACCAGTTCGGCGAAAAAGTGCAGGAGCTGAACAAAACCGAAGAAGGTATCCTTGTGCATTCTTTCGACCTCGACGAGCTGGAGCACATTCGCAGCGCGTGGGGCTCGTTCCGTGACCGTCGTCCGAACCTGTACGGCGCGTTGAAAACCCTCGACGGTTCCCTGGAGTCCTGATCGACATGACCACATTGAAAAGCACCCCTCGCGCCGACGGCTTCTACATGCCTGCCGAGTGGGCGACGCAGACCCAGACCTGGATGATCTGGCCCGAGCGTCCGGACAACTGGCGCCTGGGCGGCAAGCCGGCGCAAGCCGCACACGTCGCGGTGGCCAAGGCCATCGCTCGCTTCGAACCGGTGACCGTGGCGGTGTCCGCGGCCCAGTATGAAAACGCCCGGGCGCGTTTGGATGTACCGAATATCCGCCTGGTGGAAATGTCCAGCGACGACGCCTGGGTCCGCGATACCGGCCCGACCTTCGTCATCAACGACAACGGCGAAGTCCGTGGCGTGAACTGGGATTTCAACGCCTGGGGCGGTTTCGACGGCGGCCTGTATTCGCCGTGGAACCGTGACTCGCAGGTGGGCGGCAAGATCCTCGAGATCGAGCGTAGCCCGCGTTACCGCACCGAGGGTTTCGTGCTCGAAGGCGGCTCGATCCATGTCGATGGCGAAGGCACGGTGATCACCACCGAAGAATGCCTGCTCAACCGCAATCGCAACCCGCACCTGAACCGTGCCGAGATCGAAGCGGTACTTGGCGCCAACCTGGCGGTGGACAAGGTCATCTGGCTGCCGGACGGCCTGTACAACGACGAAACCGACGGCCATGTGGATAACTTCTGCTGCTACATGCGCCCGGGCGAAGTGCTGCTGGCCTGGACCGACGATCCGCAGGACCCGAACTACGCGCGCTGCCACGCGGCACTGAAAGTGCTGCAGGACAGCACCGACGCCAAGGGTCGCCCGTTCACGGTGCACAAGATGCCGATCCCGGGGCCGCTGTACGCCACCGAGGAAGAGTGCGCCGGGGTCGACGCGGTGGAGGGTAGCCAGGAGCGCAATCCGTCGGTGCGTCTGGCCGGTTCCTATGTGAACTTCCTGATCGTCAACGGCGGCATTATCGCCCCGAGTTTCGACGACCCGCTGGATGCCCAGGCCAAGGCGATCCTGCAGGAGCTGTTCCCGCAGCACGAGGTGGTGATGGTGCCGGGTCGCGAGTTGTTACTGGGGGGCGGAAATATCCATTGCCTTACCCAACAGCAACCGGCGCCGCACCTGGGTTGAGTGTTGTTGTAACAGCCTGTGACGCCTAATTGACGGGCTGTTACTTGGATCCAATCGGCGATCCCCCGGCAAGCCCGCAGCCCTGATGGACTGCGGGTTTTTTTATAGCCGAAAGCAGCTAATTACGGGCCTTTGGCATAGCTCTTGTATCTGTTGTGAGGTCACTCTGAGACATGTGGAACTGCGATGTTCTGTCATAAACCTTGGATAAGTTAGCCGCTCACAAACCGGGAGAGAGCGCTGGATATGAATATGGTCAGCGAGCGGGCTTCACATCCCTTGGCATTGAATGGCGAATCGCTTCAGGCTCTGGCGCAATGGTTGAAGTCCAACGGAACGCGACAGGTGAGGGAAACCGATCCGCGCCGGATGATTCTCGATCGTTACCCTGCTGGTTTGTTCAGCGAAGCAGAGCTCGAAGCGCTGTGGGATGTGTTGGAAAGATAAACAAACAACGGATTGGTCAAAGCGCTGCCTGGATGGCGGCGCTTTTTTTTGCGCGGAGTTTGTTGCAAACGGGTGGTCGATACGGGCTTGCCGTGAGGGGAACATCGCGGTTTGTCTGAGGCACCGCGTCATCGTTTATCGCGGGCAAGCCTCGCTCCTACAGAAGCCACAATTCTGTAGGAGCGAGGCTTGCCCGCGATGGTCTGCGTTTTAGAAGCTGTAGGTCCCGGTCACCACCAGGCTGCGGGGTTCGCCCGGCTGGATCTGCGCGGCGCTGGTGGCAGACCCGTAGTACTCGCGGTCGGTGAGGTTGGTCAGGGCCGCGCGCAGGTCCCAGTCCTTCTGGCGGAAGCCCGCCAGGGCGTCCCAGCGGCCGTAGCCCGGCAGCACCACGGTGTTGGCATTGTCGGCATAGCGGTCGCCCACCAGGGTCAGGCCGGTTTCGGCGTACCAGCCCAGTTCCGGTTTCCAGGTCACGAACAGGCTGGCGTTGCGCTTGGCCACATCGTTGACGCGCTTGCCTTCATTGCCGTTGTCGTCCTTGACGATAGTGGCGTCTTGCAGGCCGATGCCGCCACGCACATACCAGTTGCCGACCACATTGCCGGTGGCGGTGAGTTCGATACCGCGCGAACGCTGCAGCCCCGTCATCAGGTAGGTCCCCTTGTTCAGCGGATCCTCGGTGCGACGGTTGTACAGCTCGATTTCGTAAAGGGCGAGGGTGGTGCTCAGGCGCTCGTCGAGCCACTCGCTTTTGACCCCGACCTCTTTCTGGCGAGTCAACTCGGGATCGGTCTGGTTGGTGTTGCCTTTGGCTCCCGGAGTGATGCCGATAAGGCCGCCTCCGACCGGGGAGAAGGATTTGCTCCAGGAAGCGTAGAACGAGTGATCTTTCCACGGTGTGTAGACCACGCCCACACGTGGGCTGGTACTGGTGCTGTCCTGTTTTTCCCGCAGGCCCGAAAGCTTGCTGGTGGTTTCCACCTCGAAACGGTCGAAGCGTACGCCGGCCAGCAGTTGCCACTGATCGTTCAGGCGGATCTGGTCCTGCAGGTACAGACCGGCGCTGTCGACATAGGTCAGGTTGTTGCTGAACGCCTTCAGCGTACCGTTGTGCTGGTTGCCTGGGGTGGAGCCGCTCAGCGGCGCCGGGGGCACGCCGACGCCCTGATTGAGCAGCGAGTGGCGGCGCTGCTCGCCGACCTCCAGGCCCGCCAGCAGCGTGTGCTCGATGTCGTAGGTCTGCACATGGCCTTCGAGCTCGACGGTGTTGTACAGGTTGCGGGTGCTCAGGTCCTGCTGCCAGCGCTGGCGGTCTACCAGGCCCGTAGCCGGTTTATAGGCGGTCAGGTAGGTGTTATCGAAATCGCTCTCCAGCTCGAACAGGCTGAAGGTATGGCGCAGTTGCCACTGTTCGTTCAGGTCATAGTTCAGGCGCGAGCGCAGCGACTGGGCGCGGTCGTCGATGTAGTCGCGCTGGGTGTCGCCGTAGGTGGTCTTGCGGCTGACGTCGGCCGGGCGCCCGGTCAACGGGTTGCCCGGGATGCCGCGGTCGGGGGTGCGGTCGTAGCGGCTGTACTCGTACTGCACCAGCCAATTGAGTTCGGGGGTCAGCTGCCAGCTCATGGACGGGGCGAACAGTTGGCGGTGATTGCCGTCGATGCCGTCGCGGAAGCTGTTCTTGTCCTCGTTGCCCAGGTTCAGGCGCAGGCTGATGGTGTCCGTCGGGTCGGCGCTGAGGTCGGCATACAGGCTGCGCAGGTCTTCGCTGCCGCCCTGGACCTCGACGCTGGAGCGCCGGCCGGCTTCGGGCAGCTTGCTCACCCGGTTGACGATCCCGCCCTGGCTGCCACGGCCGTAGAGCACCGCCGCCGGGCCCTTGAGCACCTCGATGCGCTCGATGTTGTGCAGGTCGCGCACGTACTGGCTGTCGTCGCGGACGCCGTCGAGGTAGAAGTCGTTGCTGGCGTCGAAGCCGCGGATGCGCACGCTGTCGAAGCGGGTGTCGGCGCCGCTGCTGACGTTGGGAACGCCGCTCAAGGCGGTGCCCAGGTCGTTGGTGCCGTAGTCCATCACGTTGCTGGTCTTCACCGAGTCGATGGCCTGCGGCACGTAGCGCACTGGCGTGGCGGTACGGGTCGCGGTGCTGACTGCCTTGACCCGCGGATCTTCGGCGTCGGTTTCCGCGTTGATGGAGGTGGCCGGCAGCGTGGTTGGGGCCGCCAGGGCGAAGCCGGCGGTCAGCGAGGCGCAGAAACCAAGGGTGAGGGGAGTCAGGCGGAAGGGGGCAGGCATGAACAAACGCATCCAGAAGGGTGGGGAAGACAATCGGCGCGAATGATAATGCTTGTTATTTGCTCTCGTTAATTATTCGTGAAAAGTTCCCCGGATGGATTGTTTCAATTTATTTCATGGCTGACATGAAAGGGTCATGAAGCGCTTACACGCCGATTCGACCGATTCGCGCAACAGACTAAAAGCCATTCCAGCGTTTTTCGCCGCGGGCCGCCGGCATAGTCTGCCGCCATCGAATCCATCGGCCTTTTCCCGGAGCTTTGCATGTCGGCAGCCACTCTTCATTACATCTACGATCCGTTGTGCGGCTGGTGCTACGGCGCCAAGCCGCTGGTGCAGGCGGCCCAGGCGGTGCTGCCGGTGGTGGCCCATGGCGGCGGCATGATGACCGGGCGCAACTGCCAGCCGGTTTCGCCGCAACTGCGCGACTACGTCATGCCCCATGACCGGCGCATTGCCGAGTACACCGGGCAGCCGTTCGGCGAGGCCTACTTCGAAGGGCTGCTGCGCGACCATACGGCGATTTTCGACTCGGCCCCGCCGATTGCCGCGGTACTGGCGGCGCAGGCCCTGGCCGGGCGCGGCCTGGAATTGCTCGGGCGGCTGCAGACGGCGCACTACGTCGAAGGGCGGCGCATCGCCGATGTCGAGGTGTTGCTGGAACTCGCCGAAGGCCTGGGTTTCGAGCGCGGCGAGTTCGAGGAAGCCTTCGAGTACGCCGCGGCGAACAGCCTGAACGAACACATCAAGGCCAGCCGCGGTTTGTTGGCCAGGGTCGGTGGCCAGGGTTTTCCGACCCTGGTGCTGGAGCAGGACGGCCAGTTCAAGCTGATCGACATCAGCCCCTGGCTGGGCAAGCCGCAGGCGTTCGCCGACTGGCTGCGCGAAGCCTTCGGTGCGCCCGCGGCCGAAGTCGCGCCCGTCCTGCAGGCCTGTGGCCTGGACGGTTGCACCCTTTGAACCCCCACTCAATTTGCGGAGTCATCCATGGATAACCTGGCACTGATCAAAAGCACCTACGAAGGCGCCAACTCCCAGGAAAACGCGCGCAACACGGCCGCCGCCCTGGCCGCCGATGCGCGCTGGACCGAGGCGGCGGGGTTTCCCTATGCCGGTACTTACGTCGGCTTCGATGCGATTGTGGAGAATGTCTTCAAGCGCCTGGCCACCGAGTGGGAAGGCTTTGCCTTCACGGTCGAGAACTATGTGGCCCAGGGCGACAAGGTGTTCGCCTACGGCAATTACAGCGGCGTCTATAAATCCACGGGCAAGCCGCTGAACGCCCGTGTGGCTCACTTGTGGACCCTGAAGGATGGCAAGGTCACGCACTTTGAACAGTTCGTCGACAGCCATACCGTGCAACTGGCCATCAAGGATTGCTGAGTTCTTAGACGAATTTCGCCTATTTTCAGACGATTCTTGAAATTGACACATTGTTCGGGGCGCAGATAGGATTCGCGCCAACGCCTGTGGCCAACGGCCATAACAAAAAAATAAATAAAGGCCCGCCGCGATTTTTCGTGGGCGGGTCTTTTCGTTCTGGCCCGAAAAAAGAGCGCTTAAGCGCCGTTTCCAAGGAGCACCACAGCGCGTCATCAACCCGTAATAAGGAAAATAAAATGTTGAACAAGCGGATCGGTCTGATCGCACTGGGGATTCTGAGCGCTACTCAAGCCATGGCAAACGACCAGGCTGAATCGAAGGGGTTTGTCGAAGACAGCAGCCTGAAAATCCTGCTGCGTAACGCCTACATCAATCGCGACAAGAAAGACCGTAACGATGACCAGCGCGAATGGGGTCAAGCGGCCATCGGCACCTTCTCGTCGGGCTTCACCCAAGGCACCGTGGGCGTGGGCGTCGACGCCTTCGGCCTGTACGGCCTGCGCCTGGACAAAGGCAGCCACAGCGGCGGCCAGGGCATCGACTTCTTCAAGCCAAGCGAAAGCGGTAACAAGACGCCGGCTGGCGACCTGGCCAAGGCCGGCGCGGCGGTCAAGTTCCGCCTGTCCAACACCGTCCTGACCTACGGCGACCAGATGCCGGCCCTGCCGGTGCTGAACTACGACAACGGTCGTCTGCTGCCGGAAAGCTACACCGGTACCCTGATCACCTCCAAAGAGATCAAGGGCCTGGAACTGAACGCCGGCCGTTTCACCGCCGAGTCGCGTAAGAGCGCCGAAGGTCGTGACAGCGGCGGCCTGAAGTCGATCAACGTCCTGGGCGGCAGCTACCAATTCACCGAACAGTTCAAGGGCTCGCTGTACGCTTCCGACGTCGAAGACGTGCTGAAGAAGCAGTACGTAAACCTGAACTACGTGTTCCCGCTGGCCTCCGACCAGTCCCTGACTCTGGACTTCAACGGCTACCGCACCAAGCTGGACAAGTCCTATGCCGAGTTCAAGAACGCCGGCGGCCAGGACAACAAGATCTGGAGCCTGGCGGCGACCTACGCCACCGGCCCGCACTCGTTCACTCTGGCACACCAGCGCAGCACCGGCGACAGCAACCTGGGCTATGCCTACGGCGGCTACCAGAAAGAGCAGCGCCGCGTGGGCGATGGCGGCAACACCATCTACCTGGCCAACTCCTACTGGTCCGACTTCAACGCCGAAGACGAGCGCAGCTGGCAGCTGGGCTACGGTCTGGACTTCGGCGCCTTCGGCGTACCGGGCCTGACCTACAACGTGGCCTATGTGCGTGGCGACAACATCACCACCTCCACCTCCACCGGCGGTACCGAGCGCGAAATCTTCAACCAGTTCAAGTACGTGGTCCAGAGTGGCCCGGCCAAGGACCTGAGCGTGAAAGTACGCAGCTCGATCCTGCGCGTGTCGCAGAAGTCCAGCGAATACAACGACAGCGGCAACGAGCTGCGGGTGTTCGTCGACTACCCGATCAACGTGTTCTGATGCACGCCTGATCGCGGCCTGAGACCAGGCCGGTGTCGAAGAAAAAGCCCCGACTGGTTCGGGGCTTTTTTGTGGGTGACGGTATCGAGGGCAGGGGGCTTACTGCTGCGTACCCTCTGCCTGAAAGGTCTGCAGGTAGGCCAACAGGTTGTCGACTTTCTCCACATCGCTCAGCCCCCAGAAAATCATCCGCGTACCGGGCACCACGCCCTTCGGATCTTCGAGGTAGGCCACCAGCTTGTCGCGGGTCCAGACGATGCCGGAGGACTTCATCGCCTCCGAGTACTGATAGTCCGCCACGCTCCCCGCTGTGCGCCCGACAACGCCATTGAGTTGCGGCCCGAAAGAGCTGCGCACCGAAGGCCCGATATTGTGGCAGCCGCTGCAGATGCGCTTGAACAGCTTGCCGCCGGCTTCGGCATCGCCTGCTGCATCTGCCTGGGCATGGAGCGACAGCAGGCTGAGCATCAGGACCAGGGTCAGGGCGGCGGGGTTTTTCATGTTCGGCTCCGGATCGGATGTGGCGGGTAATAAAAACGGAGGCTATTTGAGCATGACAGGCGGGTGTGGGGGATGGGTTGATCGGCATCAGGGGAGATAGACGGGGGGAACCGCTGCAATCTCCCCCTCTTGATGCGCACTATACTTTTATGAAATTTGCCCCGGGGATAGAGGCAATTTTCCAACAGGCTTGGGAGGTGGATAAAGCGATGTCATGCAGCGGCCTGGCGCCGTTGCGTGGGCATGGCCATAGAACAACAGGCACAGGATGAAGAGAAATGGCGATAGCAATCATCTTAGTTCTAGTCGTTGTCGCCTCAGTCCTGTTCCATCTGTTTGCGCCTTGGCAGATGACGCCGGCCGCCTCCAACTGGGGGTCGATCGATACCACGCTGTTGATCACCCTGATCATCACCGGAATCTTTTTCGTCGCCATCACGCTGTTCATGGCCATCGCCGTGATTCGCTTCCGTCACCGGGAAGGTTCCCGGGCGCACTACCAACCGGAAAGCAAGAAGCTGGAAGGCTGGCTGATCATCCTTACCTCGCTGGGCATCGTCGGCATGTTGGCTCCCGGCCTGGTGGTCTACAACGATTTCGTCCATGTGCCGCAGGATGCGGCTCAGCTCGAAGTGTTCTCCCAGCAGTGGCAGTGGGCGTTTCGCTTTCCTGGCCGTGACGGAAAACTGGGCAGGTCGGATGTCAAATGGATCGACGCCGCCAACCCCTTCGGTCTGGACCGCAACGATCCGGCGGCTCAGGACGATGTACTCATCCTGAACAATGAAGTGCGCCTGCCCATCGACCGGCCGGTAAAAGTCCTGCTGCGCTCGAAGGATGTACTGCACGATTTCGATGTCCCGCAGATCCGCGCCAAGATGGATATCGTTCCGGGCATGGTGTCCCACTTCTGGTTTACCCCGACCAAGCTCGGCAAGGTTGAAATACTGTGCGCGGAGTACTGCGGCGTGGGGCATTTCAATATGCGCGGCCATCTGGTGGTCGAGGAGCAGGAGGCCTTCGATCGATGGCTCGCCAGCCAGCCGACGTTTGTCCAGACGCTGGCAAGCGCCGCCGCGCCCAGCCAGGAGAGCCTGCTGGAAAAAGGCCGCCAACTGGTGGAAAGCCACGGCTGCCGCGCCTGCCATAGCCAGGATGGCAGCACCAGCCTGGGCCCGACCTGGAAGGACCTGTACGGCCGCTCGGAACAGCTTGCCGATGGCAGCAGCGTCCAGGTCGACGAGGCCTACCTCAAGGAGTCGATCCTCGAGCCCAATGCCAGGCGGGTGCAAGGCTATCCGCCGGTGATGGTTGCCTATACTTTCACTCAGGATGAACTGGGCGCCTTGGTGGGCTTCATCAAGTCGCTGAGCGCTGCCGGGCAGAAGGAACAAGGCCCTGCCAGTGCAACTGACGACCGGGTAGCGCAGGGACAGCAACTGGCCCAGGCGCTGGGTTGCCGGGCCTGCCACAGTGTCGATGGCAGCCAGGGCATCGGCCCGAGCTGGAAGGGTTTGTTCGGCAAGACCGAAACCCTGGCGGACGGCACTCAGGTCAAGGTCGACGAGGCTTATGTGCGGGAGTCCGTGCTCAAACCCGGCGCCGCGATCGTCAAGGGTTATGCCGCGGTGATGCCGGTCTTTACCCCCAGTGACAAGGAACTGGATGCCCTGGTCGCCTTTATCAGGTCGAACGCTGATGCCGACGCTGATACCGGCAAGGTGAAACCAGGCAAGTCGCCCTGAATAGCCGGGAATACTCCTGAACCGATCCGGAGGATGACCTGATGGCTTATGTGGAGCATGCAGAGACAGACGTCCTGCACGAGCCGAAGAGCTTCTTCACGCGCTATATCTGGAGCCAGGACCACAAGGTCATCGCCCTCCAGTATTCCTTGACGGCCATCTCCGTGGGGCTGGTCGCCCTGGTGCTGTCCGGCCTGATGCGCATGCAGATCGGCTTTCCCGGCAGCCTCGGGTTCATGGATGCCGGCACCTATTATCAGGCGGTGACCATGCACGGCATGATCATGGTCATCTACCTGTTGACGGCCCTGTTCCTGGGCGGTTTCGGCAACTACCTGATTCCGCTGATGGTGGGCGCCCGGGACATGGTCTTTCCCTACGTCAACATGCTCAGCTACTGGTTCTACCTGCTCTCGGTCCTGGTGCTGCTTTCCAGCTTTTTCGTCCCGGGCGGGCCCACTGGGGCGGGCTGGACCCTCTATCCGCCACAGTCGGTGACCCCGGGCACCCCGGGTACCGAATGGGGCATCGTGTTGATGCTGGTGTCGCTGGCGATCTTCATCGTCGCCGCCACCATGGGCGGCCTGAACTACGTGACCACCGTGCTGCAGGCCCGGACCCACGGCATGACCCTGTTCCGCATGCCGCTCGCCGTCTGGGGCATCTTCATGGCCTCGATCATGGCCCTGCTGGCGTTCCCCGCCTTGTTCGTCAGCGCTGTGATGATGCTGTTCGACAAGCTCCTGGGCACGAGCTTCTTCATACCGGCGGTGATCTCGATGGGGCAGCAGCTCGCGCACCAGGGCGGCAGCCCGATCCTGTTCCAGCACCTGTTCTGGTTCTTCGGCCATCCGGAGGTCTACATCGTCGCCCTCCCGGCGTTCGGCCTGGTCTCCGACCTGATCAGCACCCATGCGCGCAAGAACATCTTCGGTTACCGCATGATGGTCTGGGCCATCATCGCTATCGGCGTGCTGAGCTTCGTGGTCTGGGCGCACCATATGTACGTCAGCGGGATGAACCCGTACTTCGGCTTTTTCTTCGCCATCACCACCCTGATCATCGCGGTGCCCACCGCGCTGAAGGTCTACAACTGGGTGCTCACCTTATGGCATGGCGACATCCACCTGACGGTGCCGATGCTGTTCGCCCTGGCCTTTATCGTCACCTTCCTGGTCGGTGGTCTCACCGGGCTGTTTCTCGGCAACGTGATCGTGGATATCCCGCTGTCGGACACCTACTTCGTCGTGGCCCACTTCCATATGGTCATGGGGGTCGCGCCGATCCTGGTGGTCTTTGGCTCCATCTATCACTGGTTCCCGAAAATCACCGGGCGCCTGCTGAACGACACCCTGGGCAAGCTGCATTTCTGGGTGACCTTCCTGGGGACCTACTGCATTTACTTCCCCATGCATTACCTGGGGTTGCTGGGCATGCCTCGCCGGTATTACGACTATCCGAACTACGAGTTCATCCCGCAATCGGCCCATGAGCTGAATGCGTTCATCACCGTTGCCGCGCTGACGGTCGGCGTGTTCCAACTGCTGTTCCTGTTCAACCTGTTCTGGAGCGCCTTCAAGGGCAAGCCGGCGGGCCCGAACCCCTGGGGCGCGGCCAGCCTGGAATGGCAGACCCCGGACACCCCGCCGGTGCACGGCAACTGGGGGGCGAAGCTGCCGGTGGTGCACCGTTGGGCCTATGACTACAGCGTGCCCGGGGTCGAGCAGGACTTTGTGCCGCAGACCGTCTCCGCCGAGGAACTGGAGCAGATGAGGCAGCACAGCGCGCAAGTCAGGATCGCGGGCGACAGACCATGAACGGGCAGCTCTTGAAAAACACCGAAAGCGCTGGCGCCGGAGGCCGTTGGAGCCCGCCGCCGGAAGGCGTCGACAAGGCGCAAACTGCCAAAGTGGGCCTGCGGGTATTCCTCGGGGTGGTGACCTCGCTGTTCCTGCTCTTGCTGCTGGCCTTCATTACCCGCTCGCAGGTGGCGGACTGGCAGCCGCTGACCGAGCCCCTGGCGCCCCTGGCCAGTACCCGGCAACTGTGGTTGAACACACTCCTGCTGGCCCTGGGCAGCATCGGCCTGCAGTGGGCGCGGGTGGCGGCCCGGCGTGGCGCCTTGCACGGCGCCAGCCTTGGCTTCGCCCTGGGCGGGGTCTTTGCGATCGCCTTTCTGGGGGGGCAACTCTGGGTCTGGAAGCAGTTCGTCGATTGGGGCTATTTCGTCTCCGGCAACCCGGCCAACAGCTTTTTCTACCTGCTGACCGGTGTGCATGGGCTGCACCTGTTGGGAGGGCTGGTGGCCTGGGGCAGAACCGGCGTCAGGTTCCTGCGGCACGTTCCGTTGTCGCGACTGGAGCCCAGCGTGGAGCTCTGCGCCATCTACTGGCACTACCTGCTGGGGCTGTGGATCGTCCTCTTCGCCCTGCTGACCAGCACCCCGGAAACCTACCAACAGATCGCCGCCTTCTGCGGCCTGAGGTGAAGCCATGGCATCGCCCTCGGCAATTCCTCCGGAAGACCCTGTCCCGTCCCCACCCGACACGCTGGTACCGGGATGGCAGGGCATCGCCGACGACTGGGCGTCGGACCGGGACGCCTTCAAGCAGGTGCCCTGGGGCAAGGTGATGATGTGGATCTTCCTGCTCAGCGATACCTTCATCTTCACCTGCTTCCTGACTGGCTACATGTCGGTACGCATCAGCTCCACCGTGCCCTGGCCGAACCCCAGCGAAGTGTTCGCCTTGACCATCGGTGGCGCAAAGATCCCGCTGATCCTGATCGCCATCATGACCTTCGTGCTGATCAGCAGCAGCGGCACCATGGCCATGGCGGTGAACTTCGCCTATCGCCGGGTGCGCAGCAAATGCGCCGCGCTGATGCTGGCGACCGCCGCTTTCGGCGCGACCTTCGTCAGCATGCAGGCATTCGAGTGGAGCAAGCTGATTGCCGAAGGCGTACGCCCCTGGGCGAACCCCATGGGCGCGGCGCAGTTCGGCGCCAGCTTTTTCATGATTACCGGGTTCCACGGGCTGCACGTGTCGGTGGGTGTCATCTACCTGTGCATCGTCGCCTTCAAGGTCTTGCGCGGGGACTACGAGCGCTCCGGCAACTATCAGATCGTCGAGATAGCCGGGCTGTACTGGCACTTCGTAGACCTGGTGTGGGTATTTATCTTCGCGTTCTTCTATTTATGGTGAGCCTGTAGAGGAGTACTGGCGATGGCACATGCACAAGGCCAACAACATCCGCTCGGCCTGTACCTGAAGATCTGGGGGCTGTTGTTCGTACTCAGCACCCTGTCCTACCTGGTCGACTATTTTCACTTCCACGGCTACTACAGGTGGTCGCTGATCGTGGTGCTCATGTTGTTGAAGGCCGGCCTGATCGTGTCCATCTTCATGCACATGGCCTGGGAGCGCCTGGCACTGGTCTACGCCATACTGGTGCCGCCCTTGTGTCTGCTGGTGCTGGTCGGCCTGATGGCTGCCGAGGCGGACTACGTGTTCTTCACCCGAGGGATCTTCCTCGGGCAATGACAGGCTTCCGCCGCCGGCATCCAGGTGCTGGGGGACTTCAACTGCGGCCTAGATCGTGCGCTTGAACTGATGCCATCTCTGCAGCCAGGCCACTATCCAGTGGGGAGCCGCCGCGCCGGTACCGGCGACCTGCAGCTGTGGATGGCCTTTGATGACCCGGTCCAGTATCGATTCCTGGTTGGGTTCGACATCCACGAAGAAGATGTACTCGTCGTCCTTTATCTTCGCTTTCAGGTTGCGGAAGTGGGTATTGGGCACCTGAATGCCAAAGAAGCCGCCTTCCCAGATACAGAACCCCAGTATCACCACCGTCAGGAAGATGAATGGCATCCAGCCTGCCACGGTCTCGGTCCATCCGGCCAGATAGGCTCCGATCAGGACCAGGGCGGCGAGCGGTATGCCAATGGCCGCGCCGATCTCGCCAGAATGCACGACGTCCTGCTTCATGAAGGAGTTCACGTCATGCAGGTGATGCTGTTCCACGTCGGCATCCCGATCGCTGAGCACATGAATCTGCTCGGTGCTGATACCGCTGGCTTCCAGCTCGGTTTCAACGGTTTCCAACTCGTCGAGGTTGTCGCTGATGTAAAAGTGTCGGTTCATGAGTCACCTCCTGCCAGACATTCGCAGTGACCCCCGTTTTGCTGCGGCCGTTAGCTGAAATACCAGGACGTCAACCCGCCTTTGCGGATGACATGGCACGCTTGTCGCTAACGAAAAAAGTATAGCACCGCCCTTTACGGCTCCTTGACGGCCCGCAGTAACGGTTCCCCGCCCGTTGTCTAATATTTGAACAGGAGATCTGGCAGTTCCCAAAGTGACTACGTCAGGAGGTTCCTCACCATGAATACCCTAACCATCAAAGGCTGGTGCAAAACCAGCGACGCCCTGAGGTCGAGCCCGATAGGAGAGATCCATTTCCACGTCAGCAACGCCGACCATCTGCGTCTGGAACAGGCCGAAGAGCGGCTGCAACAGACCCAAGAGCCAGAAATGATGATCGATGTGGATATGAGCACAATGGAGTTGATCACCCCCGAGGAGTGCGGCCCCCTGTCCGACTGCCAATTGCGCGTCTACCTGAGCAAAAGCGACCAGCGCGGCCAGTTCCACCTGGTCGGGCATCGGCAGAGCGACGGCAGCCTGGTCTACACCAATGCGGTGATGATCGACCAGTTGGGGTGATTTCCCCGGCCGAGGGGAAAAGCGAGGCAAGTGCGGACACGCACAAACAAAAGAGGCCCACCTTGCGGTGAGCCTTTTTCGTTGAATCCATGGTGCCAGCACCAGGAATCGAACCTGGGAGCTACTGATTAAGAAGAGTTGGCTTTCTGCTTATAAATCAAACGATTGGTGTTCAGTTTTTATGTAAATGCAATGTTGGCTACCGGGTTTGTTGTTAAGCCCGGTAGGCTTGTTACGCATATTTCGCAGATACGCTGTGTTAGGGGCATGGCAAACATCATGCCCGGAAGTAGCTCAAGCTTCCGGATAATGTCCATCAGATTTGGATGAATAGTATGTGGTGGCATTAGGGAGCCACTCGTTACTGGACCCTCGTGCCTGCGTTGGAATCTAGTAGCCTGTGGCGACGCGCGAAAAGGGTGCGGGTATTACAAAGAGCGTTGGGTGTTATAGAAACGAAATTTTCTGACGGTGTCTGGTGATTCGCGCTGATTTCCTGTAGAAAGCCGCCAGCTTATGGCTGGCTTAGGCCGTTATCGGAGGGGCGATGAGTGCAGTAGACGGGCAGAGAGATGATATACAAGGGCTAAGAGCACTGGCTGTTCTGGCGGTTATAGTGTTTCACGTCAACCATAATTGGTTACCAGGCGGATTTATTGGTGTAGATGTTTTTTTTGTTATCTCCGGATATCTTATAACGCGTATCGTGCTCGAGAAGAAAGCACAGGGCACTTTTAGTTTCATGTCTTTTTACGCTTCGCGCGTGCGCCGTATAGCCCCCGCATATATTTTTCTGCTGGCCATGATCGCTGCAATAATGGCTGTGCTGCTCATACCCAGGGACTTCGACTCCTTTTACGAGTCTCTTAAGTCTGCGGCTTACTTCAATAGCAATAGCTATTTCAACAAGAGCAACGATTATTTTGCCCCGGCCTCGCATGAGCTTCCTTTGCTTCATACCTGGTCACTTGCTGTGGAGATGCAGTTTTATCTTTTTCTACCTGCCTTGATAGTTTTGACGCCTACCCGCTTCATCAAGTTCATGATTGCCGCAATTGCAGCAGCGTTACTCATTTACTCCGAATTCTTGCTGTTCAAAGGTGAGAAGCAAAGCGTGTATTTTTCACTGTTGGCACGTGTGCCTGAATTTTTGGTGGGAAGTTTGCTGGCTGCCACGAAGGTCGATAAAGGGGCTGGTGGATTTAACAGTTTGAAAGCATGGGTGGGTGTAGCACTTATAGCATTCAGTTTTCTTTTCATATCGGAGGCTTCAGCCTTTCCCGGTGTTCTCTCTCTGGCGCCGAGCATTGGCACAGCACTTTTAATCAGCGCTCGCGGCAGCATGATCAATCGGTGGCTTGCTAGCAGAATAATGATTCTAGTAGGCGGTATGTCATATTCGCTTTATTTATGGCATTGGCCGATTTTGGCAGGGCTTCGTTACTATCTAGAGGTCTACGAATTGCCCTTGGGGGCGCTCGCCATATTTGCCATCCTTACGCTTGCGATGTCTTTCTGTTCTTACTATTGCATCGAGAGCCCTTTGCGCCACTCGGCAGGCAGAAAGGGAAGTCTCAAGCGGGTTGCCCTTTTCGCCGTGGCTGTTACTACCGTGCTTGCAGCCAAGGCAGTGAACCCTGTCATGGTAACCCCGTTGGCGGTTGAACTTACGCGCTATGCTGCGCCCGAAACGATCTGCCATAGCCAGATCGTTGGCGAATGTATCCGCGGTGACCACCAGGCCTCAAAAGAAATTCTATTGCTCGGTGACAGTCATGCCGCACAGCTGAACTATTTCGCCGACGTTGTAGGGGAGTCGCTCCACGCGCGGATAAGAGTAATTACAGCCAGTAACTGTGTTCCGATAGAGGGGTTTGATAAGGAACGTATCCCCGAATATTCCAGAGTGGATTGTGCCAATCAGACCTTGGCGGTACGTAAATACCTGGAGTCGGCTGATGCCATATTGCTGGCTGGCATGTGGCAGTATCACTCTTCAAGTGAACAGTTCATGATCGCGCTTGAGAAATTTGTCAGCGAAGTATCATCACGCGACCAGCCTCTAATTGTGTTGGCGCAAATTCCAATGCTGACGTCGAACGTACAGAGAATGCATCGCTTTAACGAACTAGGCGGCTCAAGGGTAGCTCACATAGAGAAAACCTGGGCACCCTCGAACCTGCGCGTCAAAACGCTTGTATCACGGTATCCAAACGTGGCCTTCTTTGACCCCACTTCGCTTGCTCTGTTTGCCACGCCACCAATAGCAGATGGTCGATTGATCTATCATGACAACCATCATCTGAACGAGGTTGGGGCGAAAGCGTATGGCATGGCTGCGAGGGATCTCCTGGCAAGGGAACTAAGCCAGGTTCAGGAGGGGGCATCTGAGAGAAAGCTCGCTCGCTTGCAGCGATCAGCTCCAAACTGAGCAAAGTGTTCAGAAGGTAATGCTCCCCTGAGTGGGACTAAACGCTTGATGAAATTGCTGGATGGGAGAGTTAATTCAAGTCCCGCTTTGCGTCTCTCTTTTATCCAGCGCTCTAGCCACATGCTAGAGGGTGGTCGTGCCTCATGTGCAGTAAGTGCATCTACACCCGGATTACTGCCGTCACTGTGGCTGAGCAGTCAGGAATAGCATTGTCGGCGGGTACTGTGGGTCAGCGAAGGTCGTTCTTCGACGAGTTGGGGCGGGGGGCAGGGGGCTGTGCTCGTATCGAAGCTGGGTGATGGACATGAACAGCGCTTTTGACCTGGCGGGTCGCTAGCATTGTCCAATCGCGTGGGGGGGCTACGACCTTTCCTAGGTGGTGGCCAAATAAGGCTGGGAAGTGATTGACCGGTTCCGAGTCGATAAAGGTCATCAAGCAGATGGCAGACGGTTACCGGGATTGCGAGTTCTTTTTCCAGAAGATCAAGAGCGTCTTTCGCGGTAATCCGTGAAGAACCAAAAAAAGGCCTGCATCGCTGCAGGCCTTTGACGTATCTGGCACCGGCACCAGACGAACGGTATGTTTCGGCGAGACTAGGTTTTTCGGGCGTCTGGCGTTCGGTGGAGTCGAACTCGGGTTTGTTTAGAGGTCAGCACGTTGTCAATCTGCAAGTAATTCAGAGCCACATACGGAATGCTAAGCCTCCTGAACTCGAACGTTGTCGATCATCCCTTCCGTAGAGAGTAGGCAGGAATCCGCCAAAAGCTGCCGTGGTGACAGGCTGCAGACGACTGTGGATTCAACCGGTCGACGCAACAGTTTGGCTAAATCGTTCGGCAGGCGTTTCGTAGTTTAGGGTTTTGGTCGTGCGGCATTGCAGGTCGCTGAGGGGGATCGCTAGACGTGGCGTAGGGGTATGCGCTCCTGACCGGAAAATCGCAGGACCCCTAACATTCCCTCGTGGAAGGGTGGGGTGGATCTCGACGGAGGGTCCTGGAACGAAAAAACCCGCCAAAGGGCGGGTTTTCGGGGCTTCCAGAACATTCGGCGGAATGCAATGGAGCCTAATGTGGTGCCGGCACCAGGAATCGAACCCGGGACCTACTGATTACAAGTCAGTTGCTCTACCATCTGAGCTATACCGGCGTGTCAGGGCGACGATTATAGCGACTGGCGGCCTTCTGTAAACCCCTGAAATCTGACTATTTTTGCTTGGCGCCGGGCGTTAGCCGCGGGCCAGCACTTTCCTGAATTTCTCGATGGCGCGCCAGGAGCGGCTGTTGCGCAGGGCGTGCAGTTGCGCTTCAGCGCGGTCGGCGCGTTGGCGTTCGGCGATCAGGGCCTGTTCCAGCTCGGTGGCGGGGGCGACGAAGCGGTGGCCGGGGCTGAACTGGAATTCGTCGAGGTTGCATGGCGGCAGGTCGAAGGCGCCCTTGAGGTTCAGGTGTTCTTCGGCCAGGTAGAAGGTGTTGATGCCGTCGAACACCACCGGGTGGTAACCGGCGTCGGTGACCAGGCTTTCCCAGGTCTGGTTGCGCTCCCATGGGGTTTCGATCAGCAGGATCCACGGCCGCCAGCGCTTGAAGTCCATGCTGCGCAGCACGGTTTCCTCGTGGCCTTCGACGTCGATCTTGAGGAAGTGAATGGGGCCGTCGACGTGGTTCTCGCAGATGTCGCTGAGGGTGCGCGAGCGGACGGTCTGGGTCTGCACCTGCATGCCGGCATCCTTGTGCTGCCGGGCCAGGACCGGGTCGAGGGTAGACAGGCCGGTGTCGGCGATACCGTAGAAGGTCAGGGCTTCGGCGTTGTCGCCGGCCGCGCATTGCAGGTTGGTGTCCCGGGGGCGCTGTTGGCACAGGGCGTCGTAGTAGGCCGGCACCGGCTCGACGTTGACCCCGCTCCAACCGCGGTCATAGAAGGCGCGGGTCACGGAGTTGTTGGTGGGGTGGTTGGCGCCGACGTCGATATAGAAGCCGTTTTCGACGTATTTGAGCGCGCGCCACAGGCGGATGTCTTCGAAATTCTGCGCATAAGAAATAAACGTCATGATCTCTTCCTGTGGCTCAGAAGGATGCCGGACGCGTCCGCGACCGCCTGGATAGTAGTGTTTATAACAAGCTTGGCCAGACGCGCAATCGACCGCCTGTGGAAGGCCGGATTTCGGCAGTTATGTCCGTTCGTGTTGACGCTTATGCACAACGGATAGCCGTTACGCTGCGATAACGGACAATTTTTGTGGAGCCGTTCTCAATTTGCCGCAACTGGCTGTTTTTCGGTTGTTTTCTTTTTTATGAATAAAAAATGACCAACCTGCTTTTGGCCCTGTAGAGGGCAATTTCAGCGGCTTTGATGAGCATTCATCAACAGAGTTATCCACAGGTTGGATGGGGTGATGGATCCAACTTATCCACGTTCCGCCAGCAACATCAGATTGCGGGGTGTCAGCGGTGCCGGGCAGAACAGGCCCAGTTGCACGCGGTAACCCTGTTCCTGCAGAAACAGCGCGCGGTCGAGCACCAGCCACAGCTCCAGGGGCCGGCGGAACAGGCCGCGCAGCAGTTCCAGGTTGCGCACCTGGGCCAGGCGCTGCCAGCCAGCGGCTTCCAGTGCCGGCCAGTCCTGCTCGCTGATTGTGGAGCCGACTGTGGATAAGTCCTTGAGGGCGGCGAGGTCGCGGCAGTAGTCGGCGAAGGGTTTGTCCAGCCAGCTGGCGGGCAGCGACGGGGTAGGCAGGTATTCGTCGACACCGCGCAGCTGGCGTTGCAGCAGGTCGAAGGCCAGGCGCCGGGCCATGGAGCGGTCGCGCTGGCGGCGGACCCGGGCGCCGGCGGTGACGGTCTCGCTCAGGGGCAGCCCCAGGTCGTCGAGGGACAGTTGCAGGGTCGAGCCCTTGGCGGGGGCCGAAAGCGGTTGATAGCCAGGGGTACTGATGCGGTTGTAGCAGCAGGGCGCAATCGCCAATTGCCGGCAACTCGCGGCGCTGGCCAGTTGCATCAGGCGCACATGCAGGTCGCCACAGGCATGCAGGGCCACGGGGCTGTGTTCGGCGCTCAGGCGTGCGGCAGCGTCGGCAGCAAGTACGTCCTGCTGCAGGTGGCTGACCGGCAGCCGGTGGTGTTCGCTCAGTTGTCGGCCGCTGGCAACCAGGGCCGGGTCGTATTCCAGGCAGGTCAGCCGTTGCCCGGGTTGCAGCAGGCGGCGGCCGAGGTGGCCCTTGCCCGAGCACCAGTCCAGCCAGTGGCCGGGCGCCTGGGTGAAATCCAGGCAGGCGGCAAAGGCTTCGATCTGCTGCCATTTGCGCCCCGGCACATCGACATTGAGGCGTTGGCGGGCGGCTGGCAGCTGGTGCTGCGGCAACTCGGCCACGGCGCCGAGTGTGGCGGCGGTCCGGGCCAGGGCGGGGAAGGGCGCGGGGGCCTCGAGCCGCTCGGGGTGGTTATGGCTGGCTTCGGCGTCGTCCAGGCTGCGCTGGCGCAGCCAGTGGGCGAGTTCGGGGTGCTGGGCTTCCCACGGCAGCTGGAGTTGAGTGAAGGGGCGCGGGCGCCAGAGCGCTTGATGCTCGAGCAGGAAGCGGTCCAGGGCCTGGAAGCGGGCGAGGAGTTCGGGGCCTTGGAGAACGCTGGACATGGCGGGTGGCTCAGGATGTAGATCGTAGGAGCGAGGCTTGCCCGCGATAAGAGCGGCGCGGTTTGCCTGAAGCGCCGCGTCATCGTTTATCGCGGGCAAGCCTCGCTCCTACAAGGGGCGGGATCAGCGGCCCTGGCACTGCTCGACGCGCAACCAGCGTTCCAGCAGCTTGAAGCCTTGCACCAGCACGTAGGACATCAGCAGGTAGAACACCCCGGCGGCGAAGAAGATCTCCACCGGCAGGTAGGTGCGGGCGATGATGGTGCGGGCCATGCCGGTCAGTTCCAGCAGGGTCACGGTACTGGCCAGGGCACTGGCCTTGAGCATCAGGATCACTTCGTTGCTGTAGGCCGGCAGGCCGATGCGCGCCGCCCGGGGCAGGATGATGTAGAACAGCGCCTTGGGCTTGGACATGCCCAGGGCCCGTGCGGCTTCGATCTCGCCCGGCGGGATCGCCTGGATCGCCCCGCGCAGGATCTCGGCGATATAGGCCGCGGTGTGCAGGGTCATGGTGGCGGTGGCGCACCAGAACGGATCGCGCAGGTAGGGCCACATCGCGCTGTTACGCACTGCGTCGAACTGCGCCAGGCCGTAATAGACCAGGAACAGCTGCACCAGCAGCGGCGTGCCGCGGAAGAAGAATATGTAGGCATAGGGCAGGGCGCGCACGTACCACAGGCGCGACGAGCGGGCGATGCCCAGCGGAATGGCCAGCAGCAGGCCGGCGATGACCGCGATGGCCACCAGTTCCAGGGTCAGCGTAGCGCCCTGGGCCAGCTTGGGCAGCCACTTGATGATCACTTCCCAATTCATTGCGCGTTCCTCGCGAAGCCGCGAGCGGCGCGTTTTTCCAGGACATGCATGCCGCCCATGGCCAGTACGGTCAGGCCCAGGTACATGAAGGCCGCCACCATGTAGAAGGTGAAGGGCTGCTTGGATACGGTCACGGCGATTTGCGAGTGACGCATGATTTCTTCCAGGCCGATCACCGACACCAGCGCGGTGTCCTTCATCAGGATCATGAACAGGTTGCCCAGGCCCGGCAGGGCGATGCGCCACATCTGCGGCAGGATCAGCTTGGTGAAGATCCGCCATTTCGACAGGCCCAGGGCCACGCCGGCCTCACGATGGCCCTTGGGAATGGCGAGGATCGCGCCGCGGAACACTTCGGTGGCGTAGGCGCCGAAGCACAGGCCGAGGGCGATGACCCCGGCGGCGAAGGCGTTGAGTTCCAGCTCCGGATTGCCGAAGTACTCACCCAGGGCGCGCATCAGGTTGACGGTGCCGAAGTAGATCAGCAGCACCCAGAGCAGTTCGGGAACGCCGCGTACCAGGGTCGAGTAGGTGCCGCCAAGCCATTGCAGCGGCTTGTACGGGGAGGTCTTGGCCAGGGCGCCGAGCAGGCCGAGCACCAGCCCCAGGCACAGTGCCGACAGGGCCAGCTTGACGGTCATCAGCGCGCCGGCGGCGAGCGCCGGGCCGAATCCGTAGAGATCGATATTCATGGATGGTTATTCAAGTCGCGGCAGGCTTTGCTAAGGACCGGCGCCCTCGGGGAAGGGCGTCGGGCAGGCCAGTCAGTATCAGTAGATGCTGAACGGGAAGTACTTGTCGTTGATCTTCTTGTAGGTGCCGTCGGCCACGATTTCTTTCAACGCAGCGTTGAGTTTCTCGCGGATCGGATCGTTCTTGCGCACGGCGATGCCGATCTTGTCGCTTTCTTCGACCGGCTCGCCCTTGAACTCGTAAGGCTTGCCTGCTTCGCTCTTGAGCCACTCGTAGTTGACGTACTTGTCGGCCAGGATCGCGTCCAGGCGGCCGGACGTCAGGTCCAGGAAGGCGTTTTCCTGGGTGTCGTAGAGCTTGATGGTGATGTCGTCGCCCAGGTTGTCTTCCAGCCAGGTACCGGACAGGGTGGCGCGCTGGGCACCGATGATCTTGCCTTTGAGGGAAGCTTTGTCGGTCTTGAAGTCGGCCTTGTCTTTAGGGGCGATGAACTGCAGCTTGTTGGAGTAGTACGGGTCGGTGAAGTCCACTGCCTGCTTGCGTTCGTCGGTGATCGACATCGACGAGATCAGGAAGTCGAACTTCTTGGCGTTCAGGGCTGGGATGATGCCGTCCCAGTCGGAGGTGACCACTTCGCACTCGACTTTCATCTTGGCGCACAGGGCGTCGCCGATGTCTTTGTCGAAGCCCACGACCTGGCCGCTGGCATCCTTGTTGTTGAACGGCGGGTAGGCCGCTTCGATGCCCATCTTCAGTTTTTCGGCGGCCATCGCATTGGCCGAGAACACCAGGGTGGCGGCAGCGGCCAGGAGGAATTTCTTATAGCTCTGCATGGGTGTTGCTCCGTTAGCGGTTGCTGGACATGAATTGTTTGCAGCGTGCCGAAAGCGGGTTCTCGAACACCTGCTGTGGCGATCCCTGCTCTTCCACCAGGCCCTGGTGCAGGAACACCACTTCACTGGAGACCTGACGGGCAAAGCTCATTTCGTGGGTGACCAGCAGCATGGTCCGGCCTTCTTCGGCCAGGGCGCGGATCACGTTGAGGACTTCCTGGACCATTTCCGGGTCCAGCGCCGAGGTCGGTTCGTCGAACAGGATGACCTTGGGTTGCATCGCCAGGGTGCGGGCGATGGCGGCGCGTTGCTGCTGGCCGCCGGACAGTTGGGCCGGATAGGCGTGGCGTTTGTCGGCGATGCCGACCTTGGCCAGCAGCGCTTCGGCCACTTCGATGGCTTCGGCCTTGCTCTGGCCGAGGACCCGGCGCGGCGCCTCGATGATGTTGTCGAGCACGCTCATGTGCGGCCAGAGATTGAAGTTCTGGAACACGAAGCCGATTTCGCTGCGCAGGCGGTTGATCTGCTTGCCGTCGGCGGCGATCAGTTCGCCGTTCTTGGCGGCCTTGAGCTTGAGTTCTTCGCCGGCCACCAGGATCTGGCCCTGGTGCGGGTTTTCCAGGAGGTTGATGCAACGCAGGAAAGTCGACTTGCCGGAACCGGAGGAACCCAGGATCGAGATCACATCGCCGTCGCGTGCGGTCAGCGAGACACCCTTGAGCACCTCCAGCGAGCCGTAGCGTTTGTGCAAGTTGCGGATTTCAAGCGCGGGCGTGGCCTCGGCCATGTGCGGTCCTCATGAGTTCATTGCGCTCCTGCTGGTAGCGGCTTTCCTGGCGAGGCGCCAACCTAGCATAGCGTTCGAATGACAGCCAACAGCGCTACGGGAGGTAAGCGAACGGCGTGTGACAGGTTGTCGCATCGGCACAGCAGACTGTCGCGCCATCAACAACCGAACGCCCGTTTGAACCTTGTTCCCGGCGGGTGTCGCGTAAAAAAAGGCGCGATGTTGCCAGCTTTGGCCGGGTGTTGGAAGGGCAAAACGGCCAAAGGCTGCTGATCCGCCCTTTAATTGTGCGCGACGCACTTTTTGTGTGTGTTTCTGGTGCGCTCGTTCGTTATGAACAAATGGGTGGTGCGGTAACGTTCTGGCACAAGGCCATTAATCTCAAGGACTTGCGCTGTTCCGTCCGTCGTCTTGGCAAGCGCTCTGGACCGGGACTCTGTAACATTTTGGCGCAAATCTTGCGTAAGAAATAAACAACGCCCTGTTGGATTCTTTTTACAAGAAGGAAATCCAGACCGGGTGGACGCTTTCGCTTTCTTCGCAAAGGTAGTTTCAATGAGCGGTACCCATACTTCCAATGACCTCGAACAGGGGCTCAAACCGCGACACGTCACCATGCTGTCGATCGCCGGGGTAATCGGCGCCGGGCTGTTCGTCGGCTCCGGCCACGCCATCGCCGAAGCCGGTCCTGCCGTGCTGCTGGCCTACGCCGCCGCAGGCACCCTGGTGGTGCTGGTGATGCGCATGCTGGCCGAAATGGCCGTCGCCTCGCCGGACACCGGTTCTTTCTCGACTTATGCCGACCGGGCCATCGGCCATTGGGCCGGCTTCACCATCGGCTGGTTGTACTGGTGGTTCTGGGTGCTGGTGATTCCGCTGGAGGCCAACGCCGCCGCGACCATCCTGCACGCCTGGTTCCCCAATATCGCGATCTGGGCGTTCACCCTGGTCATCACCCTGCTGCTGACCGCCACCAACCTGTTCAGCGTGAAGCACTACGGTGAGTTCGAGTTCTGGTTCGCCCTGATCAAGGTCGTGGCGATCATCGGCTTCGTGATCCTCGGCCTGCTGGCGATCTTCGGCCTGCTGCCGACCAGCAGTGTCAGCGGCGTGTCGCACCTGGTCGATACCCAGGGCTTCCTGCCCAACGGCATGGGCGCGGTCCTCGCTGCCATGCTGACCACCATGTTCTCGTTCATGGGCACCGAGATCGTCACCATCGCTGCCGCCGAGTCGAAGAACCCGGGCCAGCAGATCAGCAAGGCCACCAACTCGGTGATCTGGCGGATCGGCGTGTTCTACCTCGTGTCGATCTTCATCGTCGTGTCCCTGGTGCCGTGGAACGACCCGAGCCTGGCCCAGGTCGGTTCCTACCAGACCGTGCTCGATCGCATGGGCATCCCTAACGCCAAGCTGATCGTCGACCTGGTGGTGCTGGTGGCCGTGACCAGCTGCCTGAACTCGGCGCTCTACACCGCCTCACGCATGCTGTTCTCCCTGGGCAAGCGTGGCGACGCCCCGGCCGCGGCCAAGCGCACCAACAACAGCGGCACGCCGTACTGGGCAGTGATCCTGTCCACCGCTGCGGCCTTCCTTGCGGTGTTCGCCAACTATGTGGCCCCGGCCGCGGTGTTCGAGTTCCTGCTGGCCAGTTCCGGCGCCATCGCCCTGCTGGTGTACCTGGTGATCGCCATTTCGCAGTTGCGCATGCGCCAGAAGCGCGATGCGGCCGGCGAGCGCATCGCCTTCCGCATGTGGCTGTTCCCGGGCCTGACCTATGCGGTGATCCTGTTCATCGTCGGGGTGCTGACCGTGATGCTGTTCCAGGAAGCCCATCGCATGGAAATCATCGCTACTGGCCTGTTGAGCATCATCGTGATCGCGGCGGGCCTGCTGGTGGCCCGTCGGCGCAAGCTGGAGAAGCAGGCGGCGGGTGTATTGAGCCGCGCTTGAGGTTTTCCCGGTAAAGAAAAAGGCCGCTGTCAGCGATGACAGCAGCCTTTTTCATGCCTGTCCACATCCCCTGTAGCCGCTTCCGAGCGAAGCGAGGCTGCGATCGACCGCGGAGCGGTCGTCTGCGGTATGTCGGGCGTTGCTGGGTTTGCGGCTGGTGCCCAGCGGTTACAGATCGTGTTGAACCTTACTTCTGCATCAGCGCTTCCGAGGCGGCCAGGTAAGCGGCCTGGAACTGCGGGCTCTCGATCCAGGCCAGGGCGCCGGCCTCGTCGGTCTCTGTGGACCACTGGCGGTACTCGATCAGGGCGGCGAGGATGAAATCCATGGCGCCTTCTTCCCCTTCTTGCTCGTAGACGATCTCCAGCAGCGGGTCTTCCAGGAATGCCGAGCACATGGCCTGCAAGCTGGTCTTTTCGGCGTCGATCATCTTCTTGAACAGTTCGGTCAGGTCCACCGATTCGAAGTCGATGCGGTCGTCGTTCGGGTCCAGTTCCACTGGCGCGGCATGGCGCTGGGTGCGGTTCTGCTTGGCCTTGGTTTTCGCCCGCTGGGCTCTTTTGTGTTGCTTGTTCGCGGATGCCATGGGCGTCGTACCTTATTGCGCGAATGGGAGGCCGGGCCCCGACTGGGTGTCGGGCCTGGCTGGCAGGCGGCGAAGGATGCCAGTAAATGCGCCGGCTGGCACGCTCAACGGCGACCGCTGATCAGGCGTCCCGGGGTGTCCATGGGCAGCGCGGCGTGTTGCAGCCAGGCCAGGGCGATCGGCCACAGGCGGGTCTGGTAATGGCTGCGGAAAAACGCGAAGTGCCCGACTTCCTGCTCGCCGATGTCCGCCGGCGTGATGCGCAGGTGGCTGCGCTGGCTGGCGGTGAAGTAGTCCAGCAGGCGCTCGATGGCTGGCACGGTGCCGTAAGGGTCGTCGCTGATGCTGATGGCCAGCAGTTGCGCCTTGACCCGGGCGAAGGGTAGCGCCGGCTCCTGACGCGCCAGGTGACGCCCGCTGGGCCGTCGCTGATACAGCGCGGTAGGCGTGGCCCAATCACGCACCACGCCGGCGGGGGTGTCTTCCAGCCAGCCCAGGCGCTTGCCGGGGAAGTAGCCGCAGATCGCCGTCAGCAGCGGCATCACCACATGCCACTTGCCCAGCATCTGCCAGCGCTGCGCCGGGGCGTAGTCGCGCCAGTAGGCGAATTGGGCGCCCACCGTGACCATGCGCCGGATCAGTTGCCCGGAGGCGCCAAGGCCCGCTGCGCAGCCGCCGAAGCTGTGCCCGACCACATCGATGGGCTGGCCGGGGAATTCCCGCTGCGCACGTTGCAGCATGGCTTCGAAGTCCAGGGTGCCCCAGTCCGACCAAGAGGCTTTCAGCTGGCGCATCGACGCCGGTCGCGACTCGCCGATGCCGCGGTAGTCGTAGGTGATGACATCGAACCCATGGCCGAACAGGTAGTCGGCGAACCGCCCATAGTGGCGGCAGCGCACCGAGGTGGCGGCGGTGATGATCACCACCGGGCGCGCGGCGTCCGCTGTGGCGTGGCGCCAGGTGAAGCCGCCAAGGCGCACACCGTCCGCGGCCAGTTCGTGGAAGGCTTCGCCACCGGGGCTGGCGGCTTGTCGGGCAGTTGGTACGGGCAAAGTGGATTGCACTGTCATGGCCGGTGTTCCTGTTCCGGGGCAGGGTCCGCTGCGGGCCGACGAATGGCCGGGCGGTAGTGCCCGGCGCTTTTGGGTGCGCTCATTAATAACCGGGCCGATCCGCACCGAGCAACTTTATCAGTGGCTTTGCAGCTGCAACCTGATGAGGTCCGGTGGCAGTTGATCAAGCTCTTCATAGGCATCGCGCGGGCCGTATATCAGGTAGCGGTGGCTGCTTTCGTGGCCGACATTGTTGAAGATGACCCGTGGCCCCTGGGCGGTCATCTGTACCCAGCCGGGGCGGTTTCTTTCGGCAAAATCAATGCGTTGCACCTGGCCGCCGTGGGGCTCCCAGTAAAACGCCGCGCCTTGCAGGTAGTTGGCGGTGAACTCACCGGACAGCACCAGCAGCCGGGTGTTGGCGCCCGTTGCCACGCATTGCCACTGCACGTTCATGCCAAGGGAGTCGTCTTGGGTGTCGTAGAGCAGCCAGGTCTGCGGCCCATGGCGCAGGCGATAAACATGGGTGTCGACAAAGGATGCGGTGCGCAGCAGGGCGAGCTGCTGGGAGGGCTCCGCCAGAGTGCACTCGACCAGGGTCTTGGCCGGTGTCGCAGCCCAGGCGTGGTGGGTGCACAACAGAGGCAGCAGGCCGAGCAAAAGAAGGGGCAACAGGTGACGCAGTTCAAGCGGCGGGGCGGACATGCGGGGGCAGCTTCCTTGGCGAGATGATGAAGCGGTGTATGCCGCCGTACCTAGTAATATGGCCGCACATCTTTTTACCAGTTGATTCGTTAATGCCTGAATACAACCCGTTTGCCGACGATGCGCGCATCAAGCTGTTTCCCGAGTGCATCAGCCTGTGGGCCGACGGGGTGGAGCTGGCGGCGCTGGCCATTCCCGAGCGACGCCCCTGCCGCGTGTTGCGTTACGGCTGGCTGGTGCTGGTCCTCGGGTTGCTGGGGGTGGTGGCGTTGGGGCAGCAGACGCTTGCTTTGATCCTGGGTACGTCGATTGTATTTATTCCACTGCTCGTCTTGGGTGTGATCAGGCTGCTGTATCCGCCTGCTCGTGTCGATGCCTGGTTTGACGTCGACGGTCTGCACTTGACCTGTGGCCCGCCAAAGACCCCCAGTGCCCTTTACCGGTACTTCATTCCCTTCGAGGACATGACTCGCCTGGCGACCCTGGACCAATCCATTGATCTGGGGCGGCGAGGACGTGTGCAGTACCGCACCTACATTCTCGAGACTCGGCGGTTTCTGGGTAACAACACCAGCCTCCACATCAGCAATCAACACAGTTTGGCGGCGTTGCATTCGGTGCTGGAGCGCTTGAGGCAATGGCCGGCGGCGACCCACATCGGCATGCCGCCGACGCGGCAGTACGGAGCCTGAGCCGCTGCACGGGACGGCTTGTCTTCTAGGATGAATGCCTCGACCCGCAGCAACGGGGCCAGGATCCCCTTGGCGGTGGCTAGCATCATCGAGTAACAGGGTCATGCCGAATCGATCTAAACCGCTCGGTGCCGGGGCGTACACTGACCGAAGAGGCCGGTGGAGCATGTCGTCCTGCGGGCTTTTCATTTGAGCATCGCTCGCCTGAAACTTGGTTGAGCCATTCAAGAGGAAAAGGGGAGACCCGGACGCTACCGCGCTGGGGCTGGATACTTGAGGGTGGCGTTCCTTTCAGTGGTTCGAGACGAACCCGGGAGTGCTCATCATGAAGTCCTTTTTTTCATCTCTTGTCACCGGCGTCATCGCGGCGCTGCTGACGCTCGCGCCGCTCGGCGTACAGGCCGCCACCCCCAGCAACGAACCGATCGACCCGGCTGGCGTGCAACTGGTACCGCAACAGCAGAACGGCATTGCCTACGTCGCGGGCGGTATCGGCCTCGACGAATCCAGGGCGCTCATGCAGACCAAGGGTTACAACCTGCACATGACCTTCTCCGTCGGCCCGCAAAACCTCTACACCTCGGATGTCGACGTGGCGATCCAGAACCCGCAAGGGAAGTCGGTCCTGAACCTGAACCAGGTAGGTCCCATCGTTTATGTGCAGTTGCCAGCCGGCAAGTACCAGGTGGCCGCCACCCGTGGCGGGCGTACTGAACACAGCATGGTGGATATGAAGGCGGCGGGCGTTCGCGACCTCAACCTGCACTGGAGCGAAGGTTCTTGAGGGAAGGGCTGGTGCTGAAGCAGGCACCGATAAATCCCAGGCAATAAAAAACCCCTGAATCTTTCGATTCAGGGGTTTCGGTATTAGTGGTGCCCAGAGACGGAATCGAACCGCCGACACGGGGATTTTCAATCCCCTGCTCTACCGACTGAGCTATCTGGGCAACGGGGCGCATTAAACGGGTTTTTCGGGGGGGCGTCAAGCAAGTTTTGAAAAAAAGTTTAATTATTACCGCCGCTTACGTTCCCACCCCGATTTCAGCGGGTTTACTCCGCTGGCGGAACGTAGCCTTCGGCCTTGGCGTATTCCTCGCCGGAGAAGAACTTGTCCATTTCGCCCTGCAGGTATTTGCGGTCGTCGGCGTTCATCATGTTCAGGCGTTTTTCGTTGATCAGCAGGGTCTGGTGCTTCTGCCAGTCGGCCCAGGCCTTGGCGGACACGTGCTCGAAAATCTCCTGGCCCTTGGCGCCCGGATACGGAGGACGCTCCAGGCCCGGCAGTTGTTCTTTGTATTTGCGGCACATCACGGTGCGGGTCATTGCAACTCTCCTGCGTTCAATACGTCGGCCGCGCGTTTGAGCAGTTTCTTCACCGGGGCGGCGAGGCCCAGGCGCGGCGGGGTGGCGAGGTTATACCAGAGCCAGTCGGCCTCGGCCACGTGATGGGCGGCGGCCTGGACCTGGACCAGCCAGGGCTCGATGGCCAGCTGGAAGTGGCTGAAGGTGTGCACCAGCCCCGGCAGTTCGTGGGAACGGCCCAGCTCCAGCGAGTGCTGCGCGGCCAGGTGTTCCAGGTCCGTCAGGTCGTCCAGTTCCGGCAGGCTCCACAAACCGCCCCACAGGCCGCTGGAAGGGCGGCGGTACAGCAAGATGGCGCCCTCGTGGTTGGCCAGCATGGGCATCAGGGTGCGCTTCTGTGGCACTTCCTTGCGCGGCTTGGGGATCGGGTAGCGGGTTTCCAGGCCCAGCATGTGCGCTTCGCAGCCCCTTTCCAGCGGGCACAGCAGGCAGCTGGGCTTGGTGCGGGTGCAGAGGGTGGCGCCCAGGTCCATCATCGCCTGGGTGTAGTGATTCACCCGGGTCTGTGGGGTGAAGCGCTCGGCCGCGGCCCACAGCTGCTTGGCCACCTTGGGCTCGCCGGGGTAGCCCTCTTGCGCGGTAAAGCGCGCCAGTACCCGCTTGACGTTACCGTCGAGGATCGGCGCGCGCAGGCCCATGCTGATGCTGGCGATGGCGCCGGCGGTGGACAGGCCGATGCCCGGCAGCTCGGTGAGTTTTTCCACGTCGCGGGGAAACTCGCCGCCGTACTCGGCGACCACGATCTTCGCGGTCTTTTGCAGGTTGCGGGCGCGGGTGTAGTAGCCCAGGCCGGTCCACAGGTGCAGCACTTCGTCTTCCGGCGCGGCGGCCAGAGCCTGGACCGTCGGCAGCGAAGCCAAGAACCGGTCGAAGTAGTTGAGCACGGTGCTGACCTGGGTCTGCTGCAACATGATTTCCGACACCCAGACCCGATACGGGTTGATGTCCTGCTGCCAGGGCAGGTCATGGCGGCCGTGGCGGTCGTACCAATCCAGGACCGCCGGGGCGAACTGCTCGGCTCTCATCGTTTGAACAGCCCCTTGAGTGCGTTTTTCAGTTCCGGGCTGACCTTGTCGCCAAGCTTTTCATCGATCTTGTCGCTCAGGCGGTCGCCGGCCAGCTTGGCCGCGATCTGGCCCAGGCCGTCCCGGTCCAGGCGGCAGGCCTTGGCGCCCAGCTCCAGCGGGCCGCGGCAGCGCAGCGGCAGTTCGATACCGACAAAACGTTCGCCGACCTGGCAAGCCGGGTCCGGCATGGCGCTCGTGTCGCCTTCGACGACGATACCGACGCGGTAATCCATGCCCAGTACCCGCAGGTCGATGTCACCGTTGCCGTTGACGCTCATGCCGGGAATGCGCACTTTCAGGTCCGGGTTGCTGGCCACGCCGTTGTGCAGGGTCAGGTTGCCCTTGAGTTCCTGGAACGGCGTGTCCTTGCCCCGCGGCTCGCTGCTGAGGGTCTTGCGGTTCAGCGTGGCGATGCCTTGGCACAGTTGCTGTTCGAGGTTGGCGTTGAGCAGCACGCCGTCGTTGATGACGAAGCTGGCGTTGCCGTTGAGGCTGTCCACCAGCGCCTTCTGGCTGTTGCCGCTGCTGGTCAGGTTGCTGTTGAGGGTCACCAGGCCCTTGACCGGCGGGTTCTGCCCCTGGCTTTCCAGGATGCGTTCCACCGGCACCCGGTTGATCTTGGTCTGCAGGCTCAGCAGTGGCGTCGGCTGGCGCACGTCGAGGTTGCCGCTGGCGTCGAAGCTGCCGTTGTACAGCTCGCCGCGCAGGCTCTCGAGTTTCAGCAGGCCGCCCTGGCCACTGGCCTTGAGCGCGGCGTTCTGGATCGGCAGCTTGTCCAGGGTCAGCTGGCCGAAGCTCAGGTCGGCGTCCACATCCAGCTTGCTCAAGCGTTCCACCGGCAGCAGGCGCTCGGTGCTCCAGGCGCCCTTGGTCGGGGCGTTGGGCAGCGGCGAGTTGCCGGCTCCGGCGACGGCTGTGGCCTCGCTGCTCTGCACTTCGGCCTTGCGCGCCACTGCGGCGCTGTTGGCTTCGGCGGATTTCGGCGGCAGATAGCGGTCGACGTTGAAGGTGTCGGCCTTGAGCTGGGCGCGCAGGGCCTGCTTGGCCAGGTCTTCCACCGCCAGGCGGCCGCTGAAGCTGCTGTCGTCGAGCTTCAGGTTGATGTTTTCCAAGGCGATGCTGTTCGGCGTGGCGGACAGGCGGCTGACCAGCTCGACCTTGCTCAGGCTGCCTTCGGCCATGGCCGGCAGGGTCTGGCCGATGCTGTCGACGAACTTGGCCAAGTCGAACTGGGCGATGGAGATCCCGCCGTTGAGCTGCGGGGTCTTGTCCAGGTCGTTGACCTTGAGCTCGCCCAGGGCACGCAACTGGTTGAGCGAGAGCTTCAGGCCGTTCCATTCGGCAATGTTGGCGGCCTTGTCCAGGAGCAACTGGCCCTGGGCGGAGAAGGTCAGGGTCTTGCCTTGCAGCGGATCGCCGGTGGCTTCGCCGGACAGCCGCATGTCTTCGAACTGATAGCGCTTCAGGGCGCGTTCGAAGCGCAGCTCGCCATTGAGTTCGGTGCGCACGCGCACCGCCGGCTGGGTGCTGGCGAGGAAGGCGGTGAGCTTGACCGGGGTGTTGGTCGCTTCGTGGACCGGTCCGGTGCTCAGCTGGATGCTTTCGGCGGTGAACTGCTTGCCGCTCTGTTCGTCGTTGTATTCGACCCGGGCGTTGTTCACGGTCAGGCTGTCGATGTCCAGGCGGATCGGTTGCGCCGGTTTTTCCGCGGGAGCCGGGGTGCTGGCGGCAGTTTCGCCGGTACTGGTGGCCGGGGTCTGGGCCTGCTTGTCGGCGGGGGCGATCTTGCCGATGTCTTCCCAGTTGCCGTGGCCTTCCTTGTTGCGGTTCAGGCGCAGGTTCAGGCCTTCGACCCGCACATCGCTCATCTGCACCTCGCGGCGCAGCAGCGGTAGCACCCGTACCGACAGGCCGAGCATCTGCAGGTCGGCGAACGGCTGGGTCGGGTTGGCCAGGGTGGCGACGCCCGCTTCATGCAGTTCGAGGCCGAGCCAGGGGAACAGGCTCCAGCCGATATCGCCATTGAGCGTCAGCTCGATGTGGGCCTTGTCACGGGCAATCTGGCGAATCTCTTCCTTGTAGTCGTTGGGATCAAACAGGTGAGTCAGGGCGAAGCCCAGAGCCACGATGATCAGCAACAGCCCGAGAAGTACCAGACCCAGGATTTTGCCGAACGCTTTCATGGGCGAGTCCTTGTATGTCGAATTCGAATGTAGCCCGTGAGTATAACGCCCCGGGCCTGACGGCTGGTCATTGATCGCTGCGGGGCGTTTGCGGTGTTTGTTCACTCACGTACAACTGGGACAGGCGCCAGGTGCCTCGGTGCCGTCGGTGCTTCTGTAGGAGCCGGGCTTGCCGGCGATGGGCGTTGTGCGGTGTGTCGGGGCCGGCACTTCGCGGGCAGGCCTGGCTCCTACAGGTGCTGTGCAGCAGCGGATGAGTACCGACGATTCAGCCATCGGTTTTTGCGGTTTTCGGAGCAGATGACGCGAAAAAGGTGATGGCAGTTTGATTTTTCTGTCACGGGCAAATGGTAATCTCTCGCGGTTCATCTGCCCTTGCGCGACGAAAAGTCGCACTCTATGAAGCGTCACTCGATAAAACGGCCACGTCTGCGTGCAAAGGCCGTGGGTGAAGAGCAGCGGGTGAATAATTCCAATAATTGGGGGAAACATTCATGAGCACTAGCACCGAGGCGGGCGCCATTGCCGCCCAGCCGGCGTTCTTGTCCAAAGAACGTATCATCGCCAAGCCCGGTTTCAACCGTTGGCTGGTTCCACCGGCCGCTCTGGCCATCCACCTGTGCATCGGCATGGCCTACGGCTTCTCGGTGTTCTGGTTGCCGCTGTCCAAGGCCCTGGGCATTACCGCGCCGGTCGCCTGTGCCCCGGACATGAGCTTTATCGCGCAGGTCTTTTCGTCCCAGTGCGACTGGCCGATCTCGATGCTCGGCTGGATCTATACCCTGTTCTTCATCTTTCTCGGTTGCTCCGCGGCCATCTGGGGTGGCTGGCTGGAACACGCCGGCCCGCGCAAGGCAGGTGTGGTGTCGGCGCTGTGCTGGTGCGGCGGCCTGCTGATTTCGGCGCTGGGGGTCTATACCCACCAGATCTGGCTGATGTGGATCGGCTCCGGGGTGATCGGTGGTATCGGCCTGGGCCTGGGTTACATCTCGCCGGTGTCGACCCTGATCAAGTGGTTCCCGGACAAGCGCGGCATGGCCACCGGCATGGCGATCATGGGCTTCGGCGGCGGGGCGATGGTCGGTGCGCCGCTGGCGGCTGCGCTGATGAGCCATTTCGCGTCGCCCACCGGCGTCGGCGTATGGCAGAGCTTCCTGGTGATGGCGGCGATCTACTTCGTGTTCATGATCGGCGGTGCGCTGTCGTACCGCGTGCCGCCAACCGGCTGGAAGCCTGAGGGCTGGACCCCGCCGGCGA
This sequence comes from Pseudomonas sp. NPDC089530, assembly GCF_050280705.1. Classification (NCBI taxonomy): domain Bacteria; kingdom Pseudomonadati; phylum Pseudomonadota; class Gammaproteobacteria; order Pseudomonadales; family Pseudomonadaceae; genus Pseudomonas; species Pseudomonas sp. NPDC089530. Next base: position 70,857 of record NZ_JBNNVU010000021.1, read on the forward strand.
AAAAAGCCGCGAACGCGATGATCACCCACCGCCACGTGCACGTGAACGTGGCCTGGAAAACCCCGCAGTTCCGCCTGGTGTGGCTGGTGCTGTGCCTGAACGTTTCCGCCGGTATCGGCATCCTCGGCATGGCGTCGCCGCTGCTGCAGGAAGTCTTCGCCGGCAAGCTGCTGGGCAACGAGCTGGCCTTCGGTCAGCTGGACGCCTCGCAACTGGCCTCGATCGCGGCGATCGCCGCCGGCTTCACCGGTCTGCTGAGCCTGTTCAACATCGGTGGCCGTTTCTTCTGGGCGTCGTTCTCCGACTACCTGGGCCGCAAGAACACCTACTTCGTGTTCTTCGCCCTGGGCTTTGCCCTGTACGCGCTGATCCCGAACCTGGGGCACCTGGGCAACATCGCGCTGTTCGTGGCGGCGTTCTGCATCATCCTGTCGATGTACGGCGGCGGTTTCGCCACGGTCCCGGCCTACCTGGCGGACCTGTTCGGCACCCAGATGGTGGGTGCGATCCACGGTCGCCTGCTGACCGCCTGGGCGGCGGCGGGTGTGCTGGGCCCGGTGCTGGTGAACTACCTGCGCGAGTACCAGCTGAGCATCGGCGTCGAGCGCGCCGCGGCCTACGACATCACCCTGTACATCCTCGCCGGCCTGCTGGTGCTGGGCTTCCTGTGCAACCTGCTGGTGCGTCCGGTGGCCGACAAGTACTTCATGACCGACGCCGAACTGGCCGCCGAACAGGCGCTGGGCCACGACAAGGGCGCGGACAGCACCACGGTGCTGGAGTGGAAAGCCTCGTCCGGCAGCGTGCCGCTGGCGGTCGCCGCCTGGCTGGTGGTGGGCATTCCGCTGGCGTGGGGCGTGTGGGTCACCCTGCAGAAGACGGCGGTGCTGTTCCACTAAGCGGCACCTTGCTTCTGCTGGAGCAAGCGGGCTCGCTCCAGCAGAAGGCTCTCTGTAGCCGCTGCCGAAGGCTGCGATAAGGTCCGCAGGACCTTCAGCGATTCCAGCATCGCCACGGCCGTTGCGCCGATCGCAGCCTTCGGCAGCGGCTATAGGGATTGCGTTCGGGGGCGGATGTCCTACCTGTAATGCCGATGCCTCTTTTTGGTGCTTGTCATGACAGGTATGGGCCCGGATATAGGGGCTTTCACCCGTCAGGGATATCACGCTGCGTGTTTCGGTTTAGCCGCCGTCCGGCCTATAATGTTCGCCTTTTTCGCCCAATGATTTTGCGGAGCTGGTGATGGCCGAACGTAAGGCATCCGTCGAGCGCGACACCCTGGAAACCCAGATCAAAGCCTCGATCAACCTGGATGGCACCGGAAAGGCCCGATTCGATATCGGGGTTCCCTTCCTTGAGCACATGCTGGATCAGATCGCCCGGCACGGGTTGATCGACCTGGATATCGAAAGCAAGGGCGACCTGCATATCGACGACCACCACACCGTGGAAGACGTCGGTATCACCCTGGGCCAGGCCTTCACCAAAGCCATCGGCGACAAGAAGGGCATCCGCCGCTACGGCCACGCCTACGTGCCGCTCGATGAGGCGCTGTCGCGGGTGGTGATCGACTTCTCCGGCCGTCCCGGCCTGCAGATGCACGTACCTTTCACCCGCGCCACCGTGGGCGGCTTCGATGTCGACCTGTTCCAGGAATTCTTCCAGGGCTTCGTCAACCACGCCAACGTCACCCTGCACATCGACAACCTGCGTGGGCACAACACCCACCACCAGATCGAAACCGTGTTCAAGGCTTTCGGCCGCGCCCTGCGCATGGCCGTGGAGCTGGATGAGCGCATGGCCGGGCAGATGCCCTCGACCAAAGGCGTGCTGTGATGCAGACGGTCGCGGTTATCGATTACGGCATGGGCAACCTGCACTCGGTGGCCAAGGCCCTCGAGCACGTTGGCGCCGGCAAGGTGCTGATCACCAGCGATGCCGATGTGATTCGCGAAGCCGACCGGGTGGTTTTCCCTGGCGTCGGCGCGATTCGCGACTGCATGGCGGAGATCCGTCGCCTGGGCTTCGATTCGCTGGTGCGTGAAGTCAGCCAGGACCGTCCGTTCCTTGGCATCTGCGTGGGCATGCAAGCCTTGCTCGACCGCAGCGAAGAGAACGACGGCGTCGACTGCATCGGCCTGTTCCCCGGCCAGGTGAAGTTCTTCGGCAAGGGCCTGGTGGAAGATGGCGAGCACCTGAAAGTCCCGCACATGGGCTGGAACGAAGTCAAACAGGCGGTCAGCCACCCGCTGTGGCACAACATCCCGGACCTGGCGCGTTTCTACTTCGTGCACAGCTACTACATCACCGCCGGCAATGCGCGGCAGGTGGTGGGCAGCGGTCACTACGGCGTCGATTTCGCCGCGGCGCTGGCCGAGGGCTCGCGTTTCGCCGTGCAGTTCCACCCGGAGAAAAGCCATACCCATGGCCTGCAGTTGCTGCAGAACTTCGCTGCGTGGGACGGTCGCTGGTAAATGGCCGTGAAGAAATCCCGGACGCCGATCCTGACCCTCACTCCCGAGCAGGAGAGCGAGGCCAATCGCAAGATCCAGCGTTTCATGGAAGACCGCTTCGAGCTCGACCTGGGCTCGTTCGAGGCGGCCGAGATTCTTGAGCTCTTTACCCGTGAAATTGCTCCGCACTATTACAACAGGGCGATTTTCGATGTGCAGACCCAGCTCAAAGAGCGGTTCGAGAGCATCGAAAGCGACCTGTGGGCGCTCGAGAAAAACTGATTTCCGAGCGAAGCTGAACAATCGAATTTGAAGGTTTGCCAGATGCTGATTATCCCCGCTATCGATCTTAAAGACGGTGCCTGTGTACGTCTGCGCCAGGGCCGCATGGAAGATTCCACGGTGTTCTCCGCGCAGAGGCGGTCGACCCGCTCCTCCTCGGTGGCCAGTTGCGCCAGCGCTTCGCGATGTTCGTAGTACAGGTCGCGAATCGACCGCAGC